>VAXX01000048.1 GCA_005885115.1 Actinomycetota bacterium
GTTGGGCATCGGCACGCCACCGGGTTCCCAGTGGCCCTGGGTCAGCCAGCCGACGGCCTCGTGGAGCAGGACCGCGACGGGCAGGACGAAGACGACCGGTCGGGCCCAGCGTCCGGGCAGCCGCCCGTTGGGGAAGTACAGGCCGAGCAGGGCGAACAGTACCCGCGGCACGTCCCAGACCAGGGCCTCGGCGTACACCGCGACGGTCACCGCCGGCGTGATGACGGTGGTGAAACGCAGCCACGTCGACAGGCACGCGGCCGCCATGAACGGCAGCGCGCCGCCGAGCATGATCCAGCCCAGTACCCGGGCCCGGCGCCGGGCCAGGACGACGAATCCGGCGATCGCCATCGTCGAGCCCTGCAGCACGTACTGCCACAGTTCGACGGACGCGAGGGTAGGGTTCGCCCTCATCTCGATGGTCCGCGCCGTCGGTCGTCCGTGCGCAAGATAGATGCCGATCTCGGTCGCTGCGAGCAGCAGGCTGGCCACGGCGACGACCGAGGCGAGCCAGAGTTGCCGATGCGGCCGGTCGACCGACCGCCGGTTAGTCTCCCCAGGACCCACGGCGACAGCGTAGAAGCATTGAGCCACTGTCGGCCGCGCGGCACCGACAGACTGCCGGCGGGGATCGAGTCCGGGACTCGACGTGCTACGCCGGGATCAGCGTCCGGAACGAGCGGCGGTGGTACACCAGCGGCGGGCTCGACCCGTGCGTCGCCTGTTCCACGCGGGCGATCACCAGGGTGTGGTCTCCCCCGGACACCAGTTCGTGACGCGCGCACAGGAGCCACGCGGCCGCGCCGACCACCGCCGGAAGGCCGTGCAGCCGGAACATCCCGTACCGGAACCGATCCGGGTCGCGGTCTGCGAACCGGCGCGCGACGGCGGACTGGTCGTGCGCCAGGACACTGACGCAGTAACGGTCCGCGGTGCGCAGAGCCGGGTGCGAACGGGCCTCGCGGGCCACGCAGAACAGGACGAGCGGAGGCTCCCGGGAAAGGCTGCCCAGCGATCCGATGGTCATGCCGCACGGCTCGGTACCGTCGATGGCGGTGACGACCGCCACCGCGGTCGGTACGTGGGACAGGACCGCCCGGAAGGTACTCGGATCGACGTTCATGACAGTGTTGCGGTGAGCGCGGCGCGGTCCGCGGCGGCCACGCACCGGTCCCGCTGCCGCCGCAGTTCGGTGTGGTCGGCGCCGGGTACGGCCAGTGCGCGGTCGAAGTCGGCCAGCGCCTCGCCGTACCGGCCGAGGTCGGTGTAGGCGATGCCGCGGTTGCCCAGTACGTCGGGATCCTCACCGAGCACGGCCAGCGCCGCGGTCAGGTCCTCGGCCGCGCCGGCGGGGTCGCCCAGCTCGTACGCCAGTACCGCCCGGTTGACGGCCGCCATCGCGTAGCTCGGATCGACCGCCAGTGCCTGGTCGTACGCGGCGCGGGCCCGGTCCACGGCACCGAGTTCCTGCTCGGCCAGGCCGGTCAGGCACCACAGCCGGGGGTCCCCCGGATCGCTGACCAGTCCGGTGCGGCTGTCCACCAGCGCGGCGTCCGGCCGGCCCTGCTCGAGGTGCAGGTTGGCCCGGCTGACCCGGCCTTCAAGGAACTCCGGCTCCATCTCCAGCAGGTAGTCCAGGTCGGCCAGCGCCTCGTCGTACCGGCCGAGCTGCGCCAGCAGATCCGCGCGGTTGTAGAAGACCTCCGGGAACGGTGCGCCCACCGCCACCGCACGGTCGTAGTCGGCGAGCGCCGCGGCCAGGTCGCCCCGGCGTCGCGACACGTTGCCCCGGTCGGTGTGGTACTCGACGTAGTACGGGTCCCACCCGATCAGCAGGGTCAGGTCGGCGTACGCCTCGTCGAGGCGGCCCAGCGCGATGAGCGTCCTGGCCCGGTTGTGCAGGAGCTGGGAGCGGTGCACGACGTACCGTGACGTGGGCACCTCCCGGTCCAGGCGGCGCAGTCCCGCGTCGACGAGGTCGAACGCCCGTTGCAGGTTCCCCCGGTGCGTCTCGATGAGGGCCAGCCCGTTGTCCTGGTACACCTGGAAGAACACCGCCTCGACCGGGTCGGGTTCGAGGGCGGCGATCGCCCGCGCCGCGTTGGCCAGTTCCAGCGCCGTGTCGTGGTCGGCGGGCACGAGGAACCGGGTGTACACCATGGCCAGCGCGTAAGCGCTGGTCATCTGTACCCGGGGCAGCGGGTACCGGCGGCGCAGCTCGCGCAGGAGCTCGACGCACTCGGTCAACCGGTCCAGCGAGATCATCGCGCTGGCCGCCTTGGCGGTGAAGTGGCAGTAGTCCTCCCGGTCGGCGTCCGGGTCGCAGAGCGCGCGACCGCGCAGCCCGAAGTCCACCGTCGCGGCCGAGTAGCCGGCCGCCACGCAGACCTCCAGCGCGGCGCGTAGCGCCGCCCGGCCGGCGCCGGCCGGGTCCGAGCCGCGCTCGCGGTGGTACGGGAGGGCGCCGAGGAGCAGTCCCTGGTCGGCACCGGGCGCCAGCGCCTCGGCCCGCGCGTCGTGCAGCCGGGCCCGTACCCGCGGATCGGCCGCCTGGTAGGCGGCCAACTCGGCCGGGTCGTCGCTGCTGCCGTCCGACTCGACGAACGACCGGACCAGGCGGTCGTGGTCCGGGCCGGCGACCGGGTCCGGCGCGTGTTCCGGCCCGGCCAGCCGGTTGGCGTGGGTGGCCAACGCCGTGGCCAGCTCCGGCGGGAGCGGCTCGCCGGTCGACCCGACCACCACCCGCAGGTATCGCGGGTCAGCCCGGCGTAGCAGGATCCCCACGAACTCCTGCGCGGTCGGCTCCGCCGCCTGCAGGTCATCGAGGACGACGGTGATCGGCCCGGTGTGCCGGCCACGCCGGGCGTGCTCGAGCAGGAAGGTGATGACGCCCTGCGACATCGCGCGGATGTAGTGCAGCCCGAAGAAGCGGGTACGTTCCTCGTGCGGTGTGGTCGCCACCAGGGTGTCGGGCGCCGGACCGATGTGCAGCGCCAGCTCCGGCACCGTGTTGAGCAGCTCGACGCGGTGCCGGTCGACGAGTTCCGGCCACTGCCGGTACGCCTGCGGGACGATGGCCTGGAGTACCTCGACCACCCCGCTGTACGGTCCGCGTAGCCGGGCATGGCAGCTCGCGCTGACATCGGGTCCGGTGGCGGCGATCGGGGACCGCCGGGCGGCGCGGGAGGATCCGACGACCCAGAGGTGTCGGGCGGCCGAACTCATACCTGCTGTCTCCTTGTCCGGGTCCGGCGATGCCGGACATAGTTGCGACCGGTGAGGTAGAAGTAGAAACCGAACTGGGCGACGTTGATCGCGAGGAACAGCGCGGTGTCCCAGAACAGCGGCGCCCGTACCGGCATGTCCAGGCCGCGGACCGCCAGCCGGACCACTCCCACGAGTACCGGCAGCAGCGCCAGCAACCACATACCGAGCAGCACCGCCACGCCGGCCGCGAAGAACGGCGCGTACCAGCGGGCGACCCGGCGATCCCGGTCCGACCACTGGCCGAGGTCCACCAGCCGGCTGCGCCGGCCGGTCAACCGGTGCAGCCAGTTCAGCACCACGGCGCGGGTGGCGGCGTGCAGATCGTGGCAGCCCAGCGCGGTGGCGACGACGAAGTACACGTCGGTCTGGAGAAAGAGCTGGAACTGGTAGGCGAACCGGACCAGGATCGGAAACGCCATCGCCTGCGCGACCCGGCCGGTCAGGCTCATCCCGCCGGCCCCGTCCCGCGACACGTACGCGAGGATTTCGAGCCCGCCGACCGCCACCAGGTCCACGACCATGCCGGCCAGGTAGGGCAGGTACCGTTTCGCGCGCGGCACCCCGAGCAGCCCGTTCATCCGGGTCTCCACCACCACGAACACGTGCAGCCGGGTACCGATCCCCAACGTGCTGCCCAGCCCGAGCCGCCGCCCCGCCAGCACGTGGAAGGACTCGTGCAGCAGCATCCACGGCACCTGACCGAACAGGACGAGGATCTGCACCAGCAGCAGTGACCGGGTGAAGAACACCTGGCCGGCCTGCGGACGCAGCTGCGGATGCCACGCCATCAGTACCCCGGCCCAGCCGATCACCACGGCGTAACAACAGAACGCCGCCGGGGAGAACAACAACCGGCCCAACCACCGCAGGCGTACCGGCCCGGGGGTCACCGTCGCCGGCTCGCCGTGGCGGAGGAAACCCAGCTCGTCCAGGTCCGCCACGAACTCGGCGAGATCGAGGCCCTCGCCGTAGGTCTGCGCGTACCAGCCGGCGGCGGACTCCGGCGGCATCCCGTCGGCCAGCTTCTCCAGCAGCGCCGCACCGTCGGCCGGCAGCAGCGCGTACGACTCGGTATCCGCCCGCCCGACCAGTACGTCGGCGCCCTCCGGTACGAAGCTGAGCGGATGGAAGTCCAGTTTCGTCAGCTGCATCGCGCCCCTCCCCCGGTGCATGTCTGTGTACGCCGGACCGGCGTACACAGACATGCACGCGCGTACCGGATCAGAACTTGAAGATGCTGTACGGGACCTTGCACAGCAGCGTCAGCTTCACCGAGCCGACCTTGCGGATCGCGATCTTCTTCTTCATCGCGGTTTGTACCGTCGCGCCCGTCATAACGTTCCTCCTCCCCGAGGTGAGAGACGTGTACGCACCCAACCAGGTGTGCGCCGGTTACAGCCTCGGGCCGACCGATCACCGCCCGGTCAGACTCCGGTCAGAGGCCAGTCATGACGACACGCAGCAGATCCCGGGGCTCACCGCATTGACAGAGGAGGAGAAGGCTCACCTCGACGTGGAGGCGCAGATGGGGACAGCACGTGGATGGCTCGTCGGGATCGTCGCGGCAGCGGGCGTCGTTGCGCTGGTCGCGGTCGGTGCGGGGGTGGCCGGAGCGCGTACCGGAGGGGCGCGCCACGCCGGGCCGCAGGCCGCCGCGTCCGGCCCGGCGTCGGCCACCTGGGCGCCACCGCCGGCCAATGCCACGTTCGACTACCAGATCGGCGAGGCGTACCAGTCAGCGGCCGGAGTACGGGTGGTCAGCCGGGACCACGACGCGAGCCCGGCGCGCGGGCTTTACAACATCTGCTACGTCAACGGGTACCAGAGCCAGAGCGAGGCCGCCGGCTGGTGGAAGGCCAAGCACTCCGACCTGCTCCTGCACCACAACGGTTCGCTGGTGGTCGACGGGGACTGGAACGAGATCCTGCTCGACGTCGGTACGGCCGCCAAGCGCGCCGCGCTCGCCCAGATCGTCGGTGCCTTGGCGTACGCGAAGCTGCTCGTCGAGCACGCGCACGCCAAGGGGCTCGCGATCGCGCAGAAGAACACCGTCGAGCTCGCCGACGCCGGGCGGGCGCTCGGGTTCGACTTCGCGATCGCCGAGGAGTGCGCCAACTACGACGAGTGCGACGGGTACACCTCGGCGTACGGGAACCACGTGATCGTCGTCGAGTACGACGCCGCCCACTTCCGCAAGGCGTGCCAGGGTTACGGTGCGAGCCTGTCGATCGTCCGGCGGGACCGGGACGTCAGCGCGCCCGGCTCGTCGACATACGTGTACCGGTCCTGTTGAGTCAAGGGCGGCGGATGTCCGGCGGGTTCGACGAGTTCGTGGTCATCCGTGGGCCGGCCCTGCTGCGCTTCGCCCATGTGTTGTGCGGCAACGCCCACCTCGCCGAGGACCTCGTCCAGGAGGTCCTCGCGCGGGTACACCGGCGGTGGGACCGGATCGAACGGATGGACGGGCCGGCACGCCGCGCACGCGCCGGTCGGGCCGGACCTGCTCGCCGCGGTACACGCCCGGTCGCACCGGATCGCCAGGCGCCGCCGCACGGCGGTCACCGTGCTCGCCGCTGTCGCGGTACCGGCGGCACTCGCGGTGTCGGTCCTCACCGCCGTACCCCGCGACGCGGCGCCTCCCGGGTCGGTCGCGGTCGTCCCGTCC
>VAXX01000049.1 GCA_005885115.1 Actinomycetota bacterium
CAGCCGGCCCGGTGCCGTACCGGTCTCCTCGGTCACCCACGCCTCGGGGCGCCGGGCCCGGTGCGCCTCGATCCGGGCGGCCCACTCGGGGTCGGCGTCCCCGGGAGCCGCGGTCGCCACGTAGCGGACCTCGGTACCGGCGGGGACCAGCGACTCCGCGTACTCGGACTTGCCGGAACGGATCCCGCCGAGGACAAGAACGGCGCGGTGAGCCTCGTACGACATGCCCCGTACCCTATTTCCCGCGCACTAGGCTGGCGATGGCGCCCGGCGGTTCGCCGGGCTGAGGGGAGTTTGCGGGATGGCGTGGACCTGGCGGTACGAGGACGGCACGGGGAAGCCGGTCGAGCAGCCGACGGAGACGTTCACCAGTCAGGCCGACGCGGAGTCCTGGCTCGGCCAGACCTGGCGGCAGCTCGCCACGGCCGGCGTGGTCACCGCCACGCTGGTCGAGGACGACCGGGTGGAGTACCGGATGAGCCTCCTGCCGGCCGGCGAGTGACCCGCGTGGGCGAGCCGACCAGAGAGCGCGGCGCGTGAGCGCCTGGCCGGGCGCTCGGGGCGTCGGCACCCGCCGGGCCGCCTTCCGGCCCAGCGCCATCTTCCTGTGCCTGGTCGCGCTGTTCGTGACCAGCGGCTGGATGGCCTGGGTGGACTTCGGCGCACCGGCGGTCAACGTGATCCTGTTCGTGGTCTCCGGCTGGTTGGTCTCGCTGTGCCTGCACGAGTACGCCCACGCCCTGACCGCGTACCGGTCCGGCGACCTCGCCGTCGCCGAGCGCGGGTACCTGACGCTGAACCCGCTGCGCTACACCAGCCCCGTACTCTCGATCGCCCTTCCGCTGTTCTACCTGTTCCTGGGCGGGATCGGACTGCCCGGCGGCGCGGTCTGGATCGACCACTCGCACATCCGGGGCCGCTGGCGGGACTCGCTGATCAGCCTGGCCGGGCCGCTGCTCAACGTGGTCTTCACGGTCCTCGCGGTGCTGCCGTTCGCGGTGGTCGGCGCCCCGGTCGGCCACCACACGTTCTGGGCGGCGCTGGCCTTCCTGGGCTTCCTCCAGCTCACCGCCAGCCTGCTCAACCTGGCCCCGGTACCGGGCGTGGACGGCGGCAACGCGCTGCGCCCGTGGCTTCCGGACTCATGGCGGCGCGGCTTCGATCTGATCGCCCCGTACGGCCTGCTGATCTTCCTGGTCCTGCTGTTCAACCCGCGGGTCGGTGGCGTGTTCTTCAGCGCGGTGTTCGGCCTCGGCGACCTGCTGGGCCTACCGCAGAACCTGGTCCTCGCCGGTCACGACCAGTTCATGTTCTGGCGTTAGGCGCCCAGCTCGTCGGCCAGCTCCGGGTGCCCGTGCTCGCGGGCCAGCTCGGCCGGGCGTACCCCGTCGTCCTTGGCGCGGGCCGGGTCGGCGCCGGCCGCGAGCAGGACCCGGACCAGCCGGGTGTCGCCGTTGGCCGCGGCCGCGTGCAGCGGCGTGTAGCCGCCCTGCTGGGCGGCGTCGGGGTCGGCGCCGGCGGCCAGCAGCCCCGTGGCGATCCCGACATGCCCGCCGGACGCGGCGGCGTGCAGGGCCTGGATCCGCATCGGGTTGTCGGCCACCGCGGCCACGTCCGCGCTGCGCGCGATGAGCAGCGCCGCGACCGCCGGGGCGCCGAAGAAGGCGGCCAGGTGCAACGGGGTGAACCCGTCAGGGGTACGCGCATCCACCGCCCCGCCCGCGTCCAGCACCTCGGTCACCCGGCCCACCTCGTCCAGCGCGGCCGCCTCGGGCAGGTCGAGTGGGCCGGCCAACCCGGCCAGCTCCCGCGCCAGCCCGGCCTCGCGGTGGTACAGCGCGTACAGCACCGGGGTCGGCCCGGACGGGTGCCGTACCCGCGCCAGCGCCGGATCGGCGGTGAGCAGCCGGCGGGCGACCTCGACGTCCCCGGCGGCGATCGCCTCGAACAGTTCCATGGCGGCTCCCGGTTCAGCCGCCCTCGCCAGGGAGGCCCCTGGCGAGGGCGGGCGCGTCACGGCCGCTGGGCCGGGCTCTCGGTCAGCGCCGGATCCCGCGTGACGACCGGGTCGAGCACCTCGTCGATCGCCTTGAGCAGGTCCGCGTCCAGCTTCACGCCGGACGCCTTGACGTTGTCCCGCAACTGCTCGGGCCGGGTCGCCCCGACGATCGCCGAGGACACGTTCGGGTTCTGCAGCACCCAGGCCACCGCGAGCTGGGCCATGGTCAGCCCGGCCTGCTCGGCCAGCGGCCGGAGCTGCTGCACCCGGGTCAGCACCTCGTCGCTCAGCCACCGGGCGATGAAGTCGGCGCCGGACTTGTCGTCGGTGGCCCGGGAGCCGGCCGGTGCCGGCTGGCCCGGCTGGTACTTGCCGGTCAGGACGCCCTGCGCGATCGGCGACCAGACGATCTGCCCGATGCCCAGCTCGTCGGAGGTCGGCACGACCTCGGCCTCGATGACCCGCCACAGCATCGAGTACTGCGGCTGGTTGGACACCAGCGGTACGCGCAACTGCCGGGCCAGCTCGTACGCGGCCCGGATCTCCGACGCCCTCCACTCCGACACCCCGATGTAGAGCGCCTTGCCCGAGCGGACCACGTCGGCGAAGGCCTCCATGGTCTCCTCCAGCGGAGTGGCGTAGTCGAAGCGGTGCGCCTGGTACAGGTCGACGTACTCGGTCTGCAACCGGCGCAGCGAACCGTTGATCGACTCCAGGATGTGCTTGCGGGACAGGCCCCGGTCGTTCTGCCCCTCGCCGGTGGGCCAGTAGACCTTCGTGAAGACCTCCAGGCTCTCCCGCCGGACGCCGGCCAGGGCCCGGCCGAGGACCGCCTCGGCCCGGGTACCGGCGTACACGTCGGCCGTGTCGAACGTGGTGATTCCCAGCTCGAGGGCGGCGCGGACGCACGCGGTCGCCTGTTCCTCCTCGACCTGCGAGCCGTGGGTGATCCAGTTGCCGTACGAGATCTCACTGACCTTCAGGCCGGAACGGCCCAGGTGACGAAATTCCATGCCCCGAGCCTAGCCAAGGTCGTCAGAGCATCGGCCGGGTGTCCGCGAGCAGCCGGTCGATCTCCTCGGTGACCGCCATCCGGGTCGGGTGGCTGGGCCGGATGACCACCCGGCCGTGCCGGTCCAGGGCGCCCCAGCGGTGTGCCCCGTCGGTGATGAGGAACGCCACCGGGTGGATGACCAGCGCCGGGTGTACCGGCTCGACCAGCACCCGGCCGGTCCGGTCCACCACGCCCTTGCGCCCGGCCAGCTCCACCACGGCCAGCCCCTCGTCCGAGAACCCGTCGATGTAGCGCCCGTCGGACAGCGCGGTGGCGAACGCGTCGTACCCGAACGGGACGACCACCCGACCGGCCCCGTCCACGGCGCCCCACCGCCCGCCCCGCCGGACCGCCGCCATACCGCGCCGGAACGGCCGTACGTCGTCGAAGCCGGCCGTGATCGTCACGTTGTTGGCCTTGTCCACGGCGATCCAGCTCGCGTTGCCGTCCCGGGACACCCAGGCCAGGCCGTCGGAGAAGCTGGACACGCCCACGTACCCGTTCTTCGTCGGGATCAGCGTCGCGCCGGATTCGTCGATCAGCTCCCAGGACTGGTACCCGGGCCGCTGCACCCAGGCCACGCCGTCCTTGAACGGCTGCACGTCGGCGTACCGCGCCGGGATGCAGGTCTCGCCGCTCACCGGGTCGGTGAAGCCCCACTTGCCGGTGGACTCGTCCAGCGCGGGGGTCGGCGGCTTGCGGATGCGCAGGATCTCCTCCCGGGCGCGCGGGTACGGGCCCCACCCGTTCTCGGCGACCATCCGGAACACCGCGTCCAGCGCCAGCTCGGTGGACGCGATCATCTCCGGGTCCTCGGCCTTGCGCAGCTCCAGCGCCTTCTCGAAGTGGTTGCACGCCTCGATGTAGCGGCCCTGCTCGTACGCGGACTTGCCGGCGTGCTGGTGCATGGTGGCCCGCAGCCGGTCCGGCAGCTCGGTCGAGTTGGCCAGCGTGAACAGCCGGTCGGCCTCCTCGAACTCGCCGCGCCACTGCAGGACGTGGGCCAGCCGCGCCTGGGCGATCGCGATCCGGCGCAGCTCGCCGGTCTGTTCCGCGTGGGCCAGCGCCAGCTTGCCGTCCGCCTGCGCCATCTTCAGGTCGCCCAGGATCCGCGACACCACCGCGCGCAAGCTCAGCAGCCGGGCCCGGGAGGCGTTGTCGGAGTGCGCGTTGAGCTTGCCGGTGAGCATGTCCCGGACCTGTTCGAGGCCCTCCCGGTCGTCGACGGTTTCGCGCAGGGTGTCCGGATCGAAGGCCCACTCCCAGCCCATCAGGATCTGCTCGGGGTCGGGCGCGCCGGTCGCCTCCGGCTCCGGCTCGCCCGCCGGGGGAGCGGAGATGACCGGCGCGATCGGCAGCCCCTGCGGCGGGGTGGGCGCGGTCAGGGCATCGGCCAGATCCGGGCGCAGCACCGCGGGGGGCAGGCCGGGCGGGCCGAGGATCTGCCGCGCGCCCTTCATCGGGGGTACGGGCTGGGTGCGCTCCGGCTGGCGGCGCTCGGTCGGCGCCGGCGCCGGGGGAGCCGGTCGGGCGGTACCCCGGGGCAGCGGCGGTCCGAGCACGATCGCCGGGCTCACCGGTACCGGCCGGTCCGCCTCCTCGCCGTCGGTCCGCCGGGGCCGTACCCGGGGGTGTTCGCCGGTCTCCTCGTCCTCCCGGGTGTCCGGGACGACCCGGCTCCACGACATGGTCGGCACGGTCGCCCACGCCGGACGAGCCGGGCGTTGCCGGTCGTCGGAGCGGTCGTCGCGCTCAGGCACCTCGGGGTCACCTCGTGTCGAAAAGCGGCCGGCGAATCGCACCGGGGCCGGGTGCGGTCACTCGGCCCGATGCGGAAGGAGGGTACGGCGTGGCCAACCTCACCGCCAGCACGGCCGCTCGCCAGGCTGGTGGCCCCCGTACGATATCGGACTTTGGTCGCCCTGGTTAGTGCCGGCTTCCCGCGCTGACCGACTCCCATCAGGCCACCCTGGCAGGCATTGGGCGTACCGCGCGGGCACCCCGTACCCGGTCCAGGAACAG
>VAXX01000050.1:0-4623 GCA_005885115.1 Actinomycetota bacterium
TGGCGCCGCACGGGCGTCACCCCTGACCCCGAGGGGGTGGGTCGTGTACGCGCGTTCAACCACGATCCAGGCAGACGTCAAGTCCATCGACGCCGGCATCGCCTACGTCCGTGACGAGGTCATGCCCGAACTCCTGCGCATCGACGGCTGCGTCGGCCTGTCGTTGCTCGTCGACCGGCAGTCCGGCCGGTGCATCGCGACCAGCTCCTGGGAGTCGGCGCAGGCCATGCGGGCCAGCGCCGCGCAGGTCCAGCCGATCCGCGACCAGGCCGCGCAGAGGTTCGGCGGCAAGGCTCAGGTCGAGGAGTGGGAGATCGCGATCATGCACCGGGATCACCCGTCCCACGACGGCGCCTGCGTCCGGGTCACCTGGATGCAGCGCGACCCGAGTGAGGTGGACCAGGCCATCGACTACATGCGGACGTCGGCGCTGCCGGCCATCGAGAGGTACGAGGGGTTCTGCAGCGCCAGCCTCCTGGTCGACCGGTCGTCGGGCCGGTTGGTCGCCTCGGTGACCTTGGACAGCCCCGCCGCCCTCGAACACGGCCGGGAGCAGGCCGTACGGCTGCGGGCGGAGGGCGCCGAGCAGACCGGGGCCCTGATGCTCGACGTCGGCGAGTTCGAGCTGGCCCTCGCCCATCTCCGGATCCCCGAGATGGCCTGACCACGCACGCCGAGGGCCGGCCAACGCCGGCCCTCGGTTGGCTGGTGTCTGGACGCGGTGGACCGGGTGCTCAGCGGATCGTGAAGTCCCACACCGGGCCGTCCCAGCGGTAGGTCGTCGCGCAGGTCAGGCACGTGGCCACGGCGGGAGCCCAGGCGAGCCGGCCGCGACAGGCCGGGCAGCACATCCGCCCGGCCAGCAGCGGTACGCCCGGCGGAACGTCGGCGGCCACCGACCTCGGCCCGCGTACCCGTTGGGCCAGGACGAACTGGCTCGGTCCCCACCAGCCCCGGCCGAGCCGTTGGGCGGCCAACTCGACAACCCGTACGGCCGGGTCGAGTACGCGTACGGCGCCGCCGGGCAGCAGCCGGTCCCACCGGCGCAGGTTGTTCACGCTGGCCACCGGCCGGGTCCGCCAGCCGTACCGGGTCATGGCGTGCCGGACCGCGTCGAGCTGGAAGTTCCAGAACGGCGACTCGCTGGTCCCGGTGCGTACCGGATCGGCACCGCGTACCGGGCCGCCGCGCAGCCGGGCGAGCAGGTGGTGCTTGATGGGGACGTCGAGCAGGAACCGGCCGCCGACGGTACCGGCCATCCGGGCCAGGGCCCCGTCCAGGTCGGGCAGATGGTGCAGGACGCGCACGACGATGGCCGCGTCGAAGGCGTACGGGCGGAACGGCAGCGCGTTGAGGTCCGACCGCACCAGGAAGGCGCGCCCGGCCGCCACGTCGGCACCGAGCTCGACGGCCGCGTTGCGCAGGTTGGTCGCCGAGCCGTCGACGATCACGTAGTGCCGGGCCCGGTCCCGGTAGTGCACGGCGTTGCGCCCGTACCCGCCGCCGAAGTCGGCCAGCCAGTCCGGCGTACCCAGCAGCCGGATGAGCCGCCCCAACGCGCGCTCCTCGGCCCACCGCTCGTAGTCGCGCCCGTCCCAGTAGGTGCGGTAGTCGTACTCGTTCGAGTCGTAGTCCGCGATCGTCTGCACCACGTGGCCCCCCTGCCATCGGATCCGATGGCAGGAAGACGCCCAAGAGCCCGGAAGGGTTGACGGGATCCCTTGTCGGCTGAGGGACAGCTCAGAGGGTGAAGCGGGCGACCAGGCCGCGCAACTGGTGCGCCAACTGGGTCAGTTCGGCGGCGGCGGCCTGGGTTTCGCTGGCCGCTTCCCGGGTCGATCCGGTGGTACCGGCGACGGCCGCGATGGTGTGCGCGATGTCGCTGGTACCCGATGCGGCTTCGCCGACGCCCCGGTTCATCTCGGCGGTCGTGGCGCTCTGCTGCTGTACCGCCGAGGCGATCGTGCTCTGGTACCCGCTGATCCGCTCGATCACCTCGCTGATCTCCGCGATCGCGACCACCGCCTGGTCGGTGTCCCGCTGGATCGCGACGATCAGCGCGCCGATGTCCTCGGTGGCCTTGGCCGTCTCCTGGGCCAGATCCTTGACCTCGCTGGCGACCACCGCGAACCCCTTGCCCGCCTCGCCGGCCCGGGCCGCCTCGATGGTCGCGTTGAGCGCCAGCAGGTTCGTCTGCTCGGCGATCGCCGTGATCACCTTGACCACCTTGCCGATCTCAGCCGAGGACTCGCCGAGCTTGGCGACGGTGGCGTTCGTACTCACGGCACTGGTCACAGCGTCGGCGGCGACCTGCGCCGCATCGGCGGCGTTGCGGGCGATCTCCTCGATCGACGCGCCCATCTCCTCCGCGCCGGCCGCGACGGTGTGCACGTTCTGGGACACGTCGTCGGCGGTCCGGGCGACCCGGCCGGTCTGCGTGTCGGCCTCGGTGACGCCCGCGGTGATCCGGACGCTGGCGGCCGACATCCGGGTGGAGGCGTCGGCGAGCCGGGTGCCGCTGTCGGCGATCTCGCCGATCGTCTCCCGGATCCCGGTGAGCGCGGCGTCCAGCGTCTGGGCCATCTCGGCGAGCTCGTCGTGGGCCGGGTCGGCGGCCACCGCGGTCAGGTCACGGTCCGCCACCCGGCGCAGGGTGGCGACCAGGTGCCCGACCGGGGTGGTGATGCTGCGGCGGACCGCCTCGGTCACCGCGGCGGCGACCAGGACCGCGGCCACGAGGGCGGTGAGCAGCAGGTCGCGGGCGCGGGCCGCGTCGGCTCCGGCCGAGGCAACTGCCGCATCGGTACGCGCCCGGACCGACCCCGCGAGCCCGTCGGTGATCTTTGCGATCTTGAAGTACACGTCGTAGCTCGGGCCGAGGATCAACCCGTCGGCCTGGGCCGGATGGCCGGCGCGCAGGGCGGCGACGATCTGGTCGTCAACCGACCAGTAGTTCTCCCACAGCCCGGCGAGCTGGCCGAACTGGTCGCGCTCGGCCGGGGTGAGGAACTCGGTGTGGGTACCGGCGAGCAGCTCCTTGAGCTTCTGGGCGTCGGCGAGGAATCCGGCCCGGTTCTGCGCGGCCGGGTCCACCGCCCTGGCCGGTCCGATCCGGTACGCGTCCCACTCGTACGCGACCTGCCAGCCCGAGACGTCGGCGTCGTAGTACTTCTGCTGGTCCAGCTCGTGCATGACGTTCTGCAGGTCGCGTACCCCGTCCAGTGCGGTGGACTGGCTGCGCAGCTGCGCCCAGGCGACCAGCAGACCGGACCCGAAAAGCACGATCACCAGCGCGAACGCTATCGACAGCCGCCGGCCCAGGCGCAGGCCACGCAGTACCCGGACCATGTGCACACTCCTCCAACCGCGGCTGGGGAGCGCTATCTCAGACTAACGTCCGGAGTGTTCGGAAACCACATCTGCAACACGAAGGCCATCGTGATCGCGGGCATCTCGTTGGGTATCGGCATTGGCACCTCCTCGCGTTCCGTGCGAGGTACCCGGCGCCCGGCCGGGCAACCATGCCTATTCTCCCGCAGCGAGCAACACTCCGGGATTGAGTAGCCCATTCGGGTCCAGAGCCGCCTTGATCCGGCGCATCGTCGCGATCTCCGCGGGCGACCGGGACAGTTCCAGCCAGCGCGCCTTGGCCCGGCCGACCCCGTGCTCGGAGCTGATGCTGCCGCGGTGCGCCGCGACCAGGTTCAGTACCGCGTCAGTGACCTCGGTACCGGCCGTACCGGTGTCCAGGACGTTGACGTGCAGGTTGCCCTCGTTGAGGTGGCCGAACAGGATCGTCCGCGCCCCCGGCGCGACCTTCTCGACCGTCGGCGGCAACTCGGCGACCAGCCCGGGCAGGGCGCCCAACGGCACGCTCACGTCCAGCTTCACCGGTACGCCCGCCGCGCTGATCGCCTCGGTGTGCGCCTCCCGGTACGCCCACAGCCGGGTACGCCCGGCCACGTCCGACGCGACCGTCGCGTCCCCCAACTCGTCGCACTCGCCGAGCAGCTCCAGCAGCTCGTCGGTCGGGTCGGTACCGGCGGCGCACTCCAGCAGCAGGTACACCGGGAAGGACTGCGCGAACGGGGCGCCGAGCGAGGCGTACGACCGGACGAGCGCGACGCCCTCGGCGTAGCAGACCTCGGCGGCGGCCAGGCTCGGCAGCCGCCGCGCCCGGGCGAGTACGGCCAGGGCATCCTCGGTGCCGGCCAGCCCGATCAGCGCCACCGCCCGGCCCGGAAGCTGCGGTACCAGCCGCAGCCGTACCCGCGTGACGATGCCCAGCGTGCCCTCGCTGCCGGCGAGGAGCTGGGTGAGGTCGTACCCGGTGTTGTCCTTGGCCAGTCCGGTGAGCCGGCTGACCACCGTACCGTCGGCGAGGACCGCCGAAAGTCCGGTGACCTGGTGGCGCATGCTGCCGTACCGCAGCACCCGGATGCCGCCGGCGTTGGTGGCCACCAGCCCGCCGACCGTGGCCGCCGAACGGGCCGCGAGGTCCACGCCGAAGTCCAGCCCGGCTGCCCGGGCGTGCGCCTGGAGCTTCTCCAGGGTCACCCCGGCGCCGACGGTCACCTGCGCTTCGAGCACGTCGACGGGTTCCAGGTCGACCAGCCGGGTCAC
>VAXX01000050.1:4715-5611 GCA_005885115.1 Actinomycetota bacterium
GGCGCCCGCAGGTCGGGGTCCACGAGCACGTGGGACGCGCCGACGATGTCCTGCAGGACGTTTTCGAGAGCGGTCACGACAGCACCCGGAGCCGGATCGTCTGCTCCATCGCGCGGAGCTGGTCGAGCACGTCGTCGGAGTAGCTGATCCCGATGTCGGTGAGCAGGAAGCCGACCTCGCCGCGGGTACCCAGGAGCTGGCCCTCCACGTTGACGTTGTGCGTGGCCAGGATCGAGTTGACCGCCGCGAGTACGCCCGGGGTGTTGCGGTGGACGTGCACGAGCCGGTGGGTACCGGGCTGCTGGGGCAGCGCGACCGACGGCGCGTTGACCGACAGGGTGGTGACGCCTTCGGCGAAGTACTGGTGCAGCTTACCGGCGACGAACGAGCCGATGTCGGCCTGCGCCTCCTCGGTCGAGCCGCCGATGTGCGGGGTGAGGATCACGTTGGGCAGCCCACGCAGTTCGGAGACGAACTCGTCGCCCCGGCCCTTGGGCTCCTTCGGGAACACGTCGACGGCCGCACCCGCGAGATGTCCCGAGGCGAGGTGCTCGCGCAGCGCGCCGTGGTCGATGACGAAGCCCCGGCTCAGGTTCAGGAACAGCGCGCCGTCGCGCATCTTCGCGAACTGCTCGGCGCCGAAGAAGCCGGCGTTGCCCGGCCGCCCGTCCACGTGCAGGGTCACCACGTCGGATACGGCCAGCAGCTCGTCCAGGCTGTCGCAGCGCTTGGCGTTGCCCAGGGCCAGCCGGTCGGCGATGTCGTAGAAGTACACGTGCAGGCCCAGGTTCTCGGCGAGCACGGACAGTTGGGTGCCGATGTTGCCGTACCCCACGATGCCCAGATTGCGCCCGCGGACCTCGTGGCTGCCCTCGGCGGCCTTGTCCCACACGCCC
>VAXX01000050.1:5679-10917 GCA_005885115.1 Actinomycetota bacterium
GGTCCCGATGCAGAAGGCGCCGATCGCGATCAACCGGGGTGCGGCCTTGACCGCCGCGGCGCTGACCGACGTCTTGGACCGGATCCCCAGCAGGTGTACCTCACCGATGCGCGCGATCAGCTCGTCCTCGTCCAGGGCCCGGCCGAGCAGCTCGACCTGGTACCCCTCGGCGGACAGCCGGGTGACGGCGTTCTCGTGGATGCCTTCCAGCAGTAGCGCGCGCGGACGCTCCATCAGAACCCTTTCCTGGTACGGGATCAGCCGCGACGAGCCTAACCGAGCGCGATGATCGGCCGGAGAGTGCCCTGGAATGTGAAGATTTGCGCATGTCGATACGACGACTTAACAGTAATCTACCCATGGGTAACAATCATTCGACCAACGCCGATGCGTTGCTTCCCCATTTCTGATCCGGGAGGTCGCGTCATGAAGGTCCGTCTCCTGCTCACCGCCGTCCTCGGGGTCCTGGCCGCCGCCGCCGTCGCCGTCCCCGCCCAGGCGGCCACCCAGGTCAACTACGCCGCGCTCGGCGACTCGTACTCCGCCGGGGTCGGTGCCGGTGGGTACGACGTCTCCAGCGGCTCGTGCTCGCGCAGCCCCCGCTCGTACGCCCCGCTGTGGGCCGCCGGCCACGCGGCGTCCCCGTTCGTCTTCGTCGCCTGCGGTGGCGCGAAGACCGACGACGTCCTCGCCAACCAGCTCGGCGGACTGAGCGCCGCCACGACCCTCGTCACCATCACGATCGGCGCCTGCCCGCCAAGCTGGACCACCTGTACGCCACCATCCGCGCCCGGGCACCCAACGCGCGGCTGGTCGTCCTGGGCTACCCCCGGCTGTTCGAGCTGACCCAGACCTGCTCGGTGTTCGGGCTCGACCTGGCCAAGCGGGTCGCCCTCGACAACGCCGCCGACGGCCTGGCCCGGGTGGTGGCCGGCCGGGTACGGGCGGTCGGAGCGACGTACGTAGACGTCCGCAACGCCTTCGCCGGGCACGGGATCTGCGGCGCCGACCCGTGGATCAACCCGACGACGTGGCCGATCACCGACTCGTACCACCCGACGGCGACCGGGTACCGGTACGGGTACCTGCCGGCCCTGGTACGGGTCGCCGGCTGAGCCGGGGACAGGCGGCTCGGGCGGGATATCGTGGCCCATGGTCACCTCCCGCCCGAGCCCGGACGTCGTCGCGCGCCGGCTCCGGACGGCCGGGTGCGTCTTCGCCGAGGACGAGGCGCGGCTGCTGATCGAGGCCGCCCGGACCCCGGCCGACCTGGCCGCCATGGTGCACCAGCGGGAAGCCGGCCGGCCGCTGGAGCACATCGTCGGCTGGGCGGAGTTCTGCGGGCTGCGGATCGCCATCGACCCGGGGGTGTTCGTCCCGCGCCACCGGACGGAGCTGCTGGTACGGGAGGCGGCGGCCCGTACCCCGGCCGGTGCCAGCGTCGTGGACCTGGCCTGCGGCTCGGGCGCCGTGGCCGTCGCGCTGGCCGCCCGGGTCGGGGACGTCACGGTGTACGCGGTCGACGTCGATCCGGCGGCCGTCGCGTGTGCCCGGCGCAACCTCGTACCGCTGGGCGGCCAGGTGTACGGCGGTGACCTGTTCGACCCGCTCCCGGCCCGGCTCCGGGGGCAGGTGCACGTGCTGGTGGCCAACGTGCCGTACGTACCCACCGATGCTGTTGATCTGATGCCGCCGGAGGCGCGGCTGCACGAGCCGCTGGTGGCCCTCGACGGCGGCGCCGACGGCCTGGACGTCCTGCGCCGGGTGGCCGCCGGGGCGCGCGACTGGCTGGCCCCCGGCGGGCATCTGCTCGTGGAGACCGGCGCGGACCAGGCGCCGGCCGCGCTCGCCGCGTTCGCCCGGGCCGGCCTCACCCCTGCGGTGGCCAGTGACGAGGAGCTGGGCGCGACGGTGATCATCGGCCGGGCCGGGCCGTGACCAGCGGCGTCGGCCGCCCGTCAACCGTCCCGGTGGCCGGCTAACCGGCCGACTCGGCGGCGGTACGGATGGCCGCGATGCTGCGGGTGACGTCCTCGTCGGTGGTGGACCAGTTGGACACGCTGATCCGCAGCGCCGGCCGGCCCTGCCAGACCGTACTTCCGCACCAGCACACCCCGTCCGCCTGTATCCGGGCGGCCACCCGCGCGGTCCGTCCGGCGTCGCCGACGCTGACCAGCACCTGGTTCAGGACGACCTCGTTGAGCACCGGGTAACCGGCGGCGGACAGTTCCCGGGCGAACCGCCGGGCGTACCCGCAGGTCCGCTCGATGAGGTCGGCCAGTCCGAGCCGGCCGAGGCTGGCCAGCGCGGCCCACACCTCCACCCCGCGTGCCCGGCGGGACAGCTCCGGCGTGTAGTCCGACGGGTTACGGGTCGCCCCCTCGGTGGGCAGGTACGCCGCGCTGACGCCCATCGCGGCGCGCAGCGCCGCCGCGTCCCGGACGAAGGCGAGCCCGCTGTCGTACGGGGTGTTGAGCCACTTGTGCGCGTCGGTGGCCCACGAGTCGGCGTACCCGATCCCGTCCACCCGCTCCCGCAGCGCCGGACTGGCGGCGGCCCACAGCCCGAACGCGCCGTCCACGTGTACCCACGCGTTGTCGGTGTGGGCCTGGGCGCAGATCGCCGCGAGCGGGTCGACCGCGCCGGTGTTCACGTTGCCGGCCTGCGCACAGATGATCGCCGGCCCGGTCAGTGCCGGGATCAGCGTCGGGCGCAGCCGGCCCTGCCCGTCGGCCCGCACCCGGGTCACCCGGTCGCGGCCGAAACCCAACAGCGCCAAGGCTTTCAGCAACGTCGGGTGGGCCTCGTCACCGACCACCACGGTCACCGGCGGGGCGCCGAAGACGCCCTGCGCCTCGACATCCCAGCCGACCTCGGCCAGCACCGCGTGCCGGGCCGCGGCGAGCGCGGTCAGGTTGGCCATGGTCGCCCCGGTGACGAACCCCCCGGCGGTACCGCTGGGCAGCCCGAGTACGTCCACCAGCCAGCGCAGCGCGACCTCCTCGACCGCGGCCGTACCGGGGCTGATCTGGTTCAGCGCCGCGTTCTGGTCCCAGGCACCGGCGAGCCAGTTGGCGGCGAGCGCGGCCGGCAACGTACCGCCGATGACGAAGCCGAAGTACCGCGGCCCGGCCATCGCCGTCGTCGCGGGCCCCACCACCTCGTCGAGCAGTGCCAGGACGTCCTGGTCGGCCATCGGCTTGTCCGGCAACGGGACGTCGAGCTCGGCGAGCCGGGCCAGGGCCTGCGGCGACGCGGCGACCGGCCGGTCGGGCAGGCCCCGAAGGTATCGCACGGCGCGCTGCGCCGCGTCCCGTAGCAACTGCTCCATCCGTCCCATTCAACGCGCCCGCAGCGCCCGGCGGTTGAACAATGGCAACGTGAGCGTGGCTGAACTGTCCTGGCTCGGCGTGGTCCGGCACGGCGAGAGTACGGCGAACGTGGCCGCCGAGTTCGCCGAGGCGGCCGGCCTCGCCGCGCTGGACATCACCGAGCGGGACGCCGACGTACCGCTGTCGGCGACCGGTGCCGCCCAGGCCGGGGCCCTGCGGGCGTGGCTGGCCGGGCTGCCGGTGGACCAGCGCCCGGAGGTGGTGCTCAGCTCCCCGTACCGGCGGGCGGTGCAGACCGCCGAGCTGACCATCGGCGACCTGGACCTGCCGGTCCGGCTGGACGAGCGGCTGCGCGACCGGGAACTGGGCGTGATCGACCTGCTGACCCGGTACGGCGTCAAGCAGCGGTACCCCGAGGAGGCGGTCCGCCGGGCCCGGCTCGGCCCGTTCTACTACCGGCCACCGGGTGGGGAGGCGTGGACCGACGTGGCCCTTCGGCTGCGTGGCGTCCTCGGCGACCTGCGCCGCGACCACCCCGACCGGCGGGTGCTGCTGTTCGCCCACGAGGCGGTGGTGTTCCTGCTGCGCTACCTCATCGAGGACCTGACCGAGGCGGAGGTACGCGACCTGTCCGCCGCCCGCCTGCACAACGCCTCGGTCACCGCCTGGACCCGGGTCGACGGCCGGCTCCGGCTGGCCACCTTCAACGACATCACCCACGTGACGGAGGCGGGCGCGCAGGTGACCCGGCAGACTCATGTCTGAGCGCAGCCGGAGCCGATCTTCGGCGGAGGCGAGCACAGACGACGTGGCTCAGCGTGGGTCCGCTGTTCTCAGTCCCCGGCTGTTGCGGGAGTGGCCGCTGCCGGTACCGGACGGGGGCAAGCACGCCCGGGGTACCGTCCTGGTGATCGGCGGCGCCCCGCCGACCGTGGGGGCCGTACTCCTCGCCGGCGTCGCGGCGCTGCGCGCCGGTGCCGGCGTGCTCCAACTGGCCGTGGCGCAGTCCCGGGCGGCCGCGCTCGCCGTGGCGGTACCGGAGTCGGCCGTGTTCGGGCTGCCCGAGACCGGTGGGTCGATCGACGGCGTACCCGCGGCGGGCCGGTTGGCCGAGGCGGTCGAGCAGGCCCGGGTGGTCCTGCTCGGGCCGGGCCTGGACGACGTGGACGGTACGGAGGCGTTGCTGCGCGGCGTCGTACCGGCGCTGTCCGCCGGTACCGCGCTGGTGCTCGACGCGTACGGGCTGCGCGCCCTGGCCCGGGTACCGGAGCTGGGGGAGCGGGCCGCCGTCCTCACGCCGAACACTGCCGAAGGCGCGGTGCTCCTGGGCCGGGAGCCCGGCGAGCTGGCGGCGGACGCCCGGGAGATCGCGCGCCGGTACCGGACGGTCGTCAGCCTGTACGGGCACGTCGCTACCCCGGACGGGCGCTGCTTCCGCGAGGACGGCGGGGACACCGGCCTGGGTACCTCCGGCAGCGGCGACGTACTCGCCGGGGTGGTCGCGGGGCTGCTCGCCCGGGGCGCCGGGCCGGACCAGGCGGCATGCTGGGCCGCGCACGTCCACGCGGCCGCCGGCCAGCGCCTGGCCGCGCGGGTCGGCCGGCTCGGCTTCCTCGCCCGTGACCTGGCCGCGGAGATCCCCACGGTGTTCCGCGAGCTGTCCAGCTGACCCGTTTCCGCCCCGGCCCCCCGGGGTAGCCACACCGCAGAGGGATGGGGGCCAACAATGCCTGGACAGCACCGGCCGCACGCCGTGGCGGACAACCCGCAGGCCAGCACCGAACCGACCGACGAGAGCCGCGTGGAGTTGCCGCCCGCGCAGCCGACCGCCGACAAGGGCCCCGGCAAGCCGAGCGAGCTGGGCCGGCGGTCCTGGTTGGCGGTGCTCAAGCGGACGTTCAAGGAG
>VAXX01000051.1 GCA_005885115.1 Actinomycetota bacterium
GACGTCGGCGTGTCCGGTGGGGTCTGGGGCCTGGAGAACGGGTACGCCCTGATGGTCGGCGGGGACGACGGGCACGTCGCCACGGTGATGCCGATTTTCGAGGCGCTCAAGCCCGAGGGCGAGTTCGGCTTCGCCCACGCCGGGCCGGTCGGGGCCGGGCACTACGCGAAGATGGTCCACAACGGCATCGAGTACGGCATGATGCACGCGTACGCCGAGGGGTACGAGCTGCTGGAGGCCTCCGAGTTCGTCACCGACATCCCCGCGGTCATCAAGTCCTGGCGCAAGGGCAGCGTCGTCCAGTCCTGGCTGCTGGACCTGCTGGACCGAGCGCTGGACGAGGACCCGAAGCTGGCCTCGTTGCGCGGGTACGCCGACGACACCGGGGAGGGCCGGTGGACCGTCGAGGAGGCGATCCGGCTGGCCGTACCGATGAACGTGATCGCCGCGTCGCTGTTCGCCCGGTTCGCCTCGCGGCAGGACGACTCGCCGGCGATGAAGGCGGTTGCCGCCCTGCGTAACCAGTTCGGTGGTCACGCGGTCAAGAAGGACTGATGTACGTCCGGCGACTCGAACTCGTCGACTTCCGCTCGTACCAGCACGCGATCGTCGAGTTCGAGCCCGGATGCAGCGTGCTGCTCGGGCCCAACGGGGTCGGCAAGACCAACCTGCTCGAAGCGCTGCACTACGTGTCCCTGTTGGACAGTCACCGGGTCGCCCTGGACGCGCCGCTGGTCCGGGCCGGCGCGACGAGCGCGGTGATCCGGAGCGAGATCGTCCACAGTGGACGGTCGTTGCTGGTCGAACTGTCCCTGGAGCCGGGTAGGGCCAACCGGGCCCGGTTGGGCGGTGCGCCGACCCGGCGGCCGCGCGAGATCCTCGGCGCGCTGCGGATGGTGCTGTTCGCGCCGGAGGACCTGGCCCTGATCCGCGGTGACCCGGCGGAGCGGCGCCGGTACCTGGACGACCTGCTGGTCGCCCGCCAGCCCCGGTACGCCGGGGTGCGCGCCGACTACGAGCGGGTCCTCAAGCAACGCAACGCGCTGCTGCGAACCGCTTATCTGGCAAGGAAGGTCGGCGCCGGGCCACGGGATCTGTCCACATTGGACGTCTGGGACGTACATCTTGCCCAGCACGGCGCGGAGCTGATGGCCGGCCGGCTGGAACTGTGCGCGGCGCTCGGGCCGCATGTGGCCAAGGCGTACGCCGCGGTGGCCGCCGGGAAGGGGGCCGCGTCGCTGGCGTACCGGCCGGGGGTGGAGAGCGGGCCGGACCGCGCGTCGCTGGCCACGGCGCTGGCCGAGGCGCTGAAAGGCGCCCGGCAGTCCGAGGTGGACCGGGGGGTGACCCTGGTCGGGCCGCACCGCGACGACCTGACCCTGACCCTGGGCGACCTGCCCGCCAAGGGGTACGCCAGCCACGGCGAGTCCTGGTCGTACGCGCTGGCCCTGCGCCTGGCCGCGTACGAGCTGCTGCGCGCCGAGGGCATCGAGCCGGTGCTCGCCCTGGACGACGTGTTCGCCGAACTCGACGCCGGCCGCCGGGAACGGCTGGCCGAGCTGGTCAGCGGCGCCGAACAGTTGCTGGTCACCTGCGCGGTCGCGGCGGACGTACCGGCGGCCCTGGGTGGCGTACGGTATGAGGTCGTCGAGGGTGAGGTACGCCGTGGCGGATGAGGAGCTGCAAGGTCCCGAGCTGGCCCGTGCCGTGCTCGACGCGGCCAAGGTGAAGCGGGCCACGGCGCCGCCTAGACGTAAGCCCGGCGGGGGTCGGCCGCGCGGCTACTCCGGTCCCGGCCCGGATCCGCGCGACCCGCAGCCCTTCGGCGCGGTACTGGCGAAGCTGGTCAAGACCCGGGGCTGGACGAAGCCGGCCGCCGAGGCGACCATCTTCGGCGACTGGCCGAAGGTGGCCGGAGCCGAGGTCGCGGAGCACAGCCGCCCGGTCAAGCTGGACGGCGGCGAACTGACCATCGAGGCCGAGTCCACCGCCTGGGCGACCCAGTTGCGCCTGCTCGCCGCGAAGCTGCTCGCCCAGATCGCCGGGCAGGTGGGCCACAACGTGGTGACGAAGTTGCACATCCACGGGCCGGCCGCGCCATCCTGGGCGCGGGGCCCCCGGCGGGTACAGGGGCGCGGGCCTCGGGACACGTACGGCTGACTTACCTAAAGTAGCGAGCCCAATACGAATCGTGGATGATCGTTCCGTACACTGCACGATGTGATCCACCGTGACGCTGCCGTACGCGCGGCTGTCGGCCAGTCCAGCGCCGGTAGCCGCCCGTGCTCGCACTGCGGTCGGCCGGTACCCCAGCCGTACGCCGCCACGCAGTTGTTCCGGTACTGCCGCGACAACGACGGCGCCTGCCAGCGCGCCGCCCGCCGGGTCGGCCTGCACCGCGGCGCCGGGCCGGGCCTGGGCGACCATGTGGCCCGGGCGGTCGTGGTCACCGAGCGGCTCGAACACGTCGTCGACGCGCTGAACGAGGCGTTGCACGCCAACCTGTCCCCGGCCGGGGTCGAACGCCAGATCGCCGCCGTGCGGGGCGAAGCGGCCGCCTCGGTCGCCGCCGCGCACGCCCAGCGCGACGAGGCCCGGCAGGAGGCGCACCAGGCCCGCGATGAGGCCGAGGCGGCCCGGCGCGAGGCGGAGCAGGCCCAGCGGGACGCGGAGGTGGCGACCGCCGAGGCGGAGCAGGCCCGCACGACGGCGCAGGCCGCGCAGGCGCAGGCCGAGCAGGCCGCGGAGCAGATCGCCGCCCAGGCGGCGCTGGTCGGGTCGCTCACCGCCGAGCGGGACAGCGCGCGCCAGGAACTGGCCCAGACCCAGGCCGAACGTGAGCAGGCGAGCCAGGAACGGGACGAGGCGCTCGCCGCGGTCGGCGCGGCGGAGTCCGCGCGGCTGGCCGCGATCGCGGGACAGACCGAAGGGGTACGCCGACTCGAAGCCGAACGGGAGCGGGCCACCGCGGCCCTGACGGAACTTGCCCGGGTACGGACGGAGAACCTGCGCCTACAGGCTGACCTGGAACGGACCCGTACCGACGCGACCCGGCAGAACGGCCGGCTCACCGCCGCGATCACCTCGCTGCGGGAGGAGGTCGCCCGGGGCCAACAGAAGTCTCTGGAGCAGGAGAACCTGCGCCAGGCCGCGGAGCGGCACGCCGAGGCGCTCGGAGTGCGGCTGCGGGCGGCCGAGGCGGAGCGGGACGCGGCCCGGGCCGAGCTGGACAGCGCCCGGTTCCAGGCGGCCCGGATCGACGAGCAGGTCAGCAACCTCGCGTCCGCGCTGGCCCGGCTCGGTCGTCCGGAGACCCCGGTCGTACCCGCCGCCTGGGCGGTCCGGGATCAGAAATCGGCGTAGACGGCGAAGCCCCGCTCGGCACAGCGCCGGTAGAAGCTGGCCAGTACGGACAGCTCGGCCAGGGTGAAACTCCACTGGGGCGGCTCGCCGCCCTCGTCGCGCAGGGCGGCCAGGCGCTCCTCCAGCCAGCGCAGTTGCTGCTCGGCCAGCCGACCCGAGGAGATCGCCGTGCGCAGCACCCGCGCGACGCTGTCGAAGGTGACCTCGGTACCGACGTCGGCATGACCGCGGACGAGCCGCTCCAGCCCGCCGGCGATCCAGGCGCACCCGTCCGGGTCGATCACCGGGTCCTCGTCCTCGGCTTCGGCCTCGGTGGCGTACAGCACGCCGCCCAGCCCGAGCACCAGGTCCACGAGCTGGCAGTACCCGGTGGCCCGGACCGTACCGGATTCGGCGATATGATCGGCCAGTGCCGCAGCCGGGGCCGCGTTGGGCGGAACCCGCTCGGCCAGCACCGCGAAGTCGACAAACTCGGCCGGGGCGACCGGCTCGTAGAAGCGGCCGGTCCGCGGCCACTGCACGGCGACGTTGTCCAGGCCCATGCTGGCCCCATCCCTCCTCGTCGGCGTACCCGCCGTGCCAGGCACCCGGCGGTGCGTCGGTACGGCGGGTGGGCGGCCGGGCCGGCCGCCGATCGGATTCGTCCCCGTATCGGGGCGCAGGCTACGGCACCGGGGCCGACCCGCGCGACCCCCCGAAGCGGCGGACTTGCCCGGTTCCGGGTGATCCGGCGGTGTGCCGCCAGGACTGACCGGGGTACCGGGGCGCGTGGGGGGAGTTGTAGCCGGGCCGGTTCGGGCCGCTACGGCGATTTCAGGGGTGCCGCGCACGCATTCTGTCGCACCGGCACAGTAAGATTGACGGCAAGGCAGTAGCGCCGAGAGGTAACGGCCGAAGGACCAGCGGACACCTCCGCGACCGGCGCGCCAGCTCCCGCAGCCAGCAGTGGCAGGAGCACGCGCGCGCCCGGCCCGGAAGACCCGCCTGACCCCGCTCCGCGCCGTCGTGACCAGCGACGGTACGGGACGAGAAAGCGATCGAGAGTGGCAGCGCCGAAGCAGAAGCCGGGCGATTACAACGCATCGTCCATCCAGGTTCTCGAGGGACTGGAAGCGGTCCGTAAGCGCCCCGGCATGTACATCGGCTCGACCGGCGAGCGGGGGCTGCACCACCTGGTCTGGGAGGTGGTTGACAACGCGGTCGACGAGGCGCTCGCCGGCTACTGCGACACGATCGAGGTCACCCTGCTCGCCGACGGCGGCGTCCGGGTGATCGACAACGGCCGCGGCATCCCGGTCGACATCCACCCGGTGGAGAAGCGGCCCGCGGTCGAGGTGGCGCTGACCGTGCTGCACGCCGGTGGCAAGTTCGACGGCAAGGCGTACGCGGTCTCCGGCGGCCTGCACGGGGTCGGCGGCTCCGTGGTCAACGCGCTGTCCACGGAGACGCCGACCCCGTGCAGGCCGCCGGAGACCGC
>VAXX01000052.1 GCA_005885115.1 Actinomycetota bacterium
GGACCGTCGTACCCGCGGCCGAGGATCCCGACGTCGACGGCAACCCGCTGTACGGCGTCGCCGCGCTGTCCGCCACGAACGTCTGGGCGGTCGGCGGCCGGGCGAAGGACTTCGTCCATCCGCTCGTCGAGCACTGGGACGGGCACACCTGGCGGCTCGTCGCCGTACCGGACCTGCCGTCCGGGGTCGCCGACGACACCGCGCTGCACGCGATCAGCGCGCGGTCGGCCAGCGACATCTGGGCCGTCGGCGGCGGCGGGCTGATCCTGCACTGGGACGGACACGCGTGGAAGGCCGTACCCGCGCACCTGCCCGCGTTCGACCCGGGGTCGGGGCTCGCCCTGGCCGCGGTGGTCGCTCACGGACCCAGGGACGCCTGGGCGGTCGGCTACACCGCCCAGGGGACTCCCAGCCGGACCCTGACCGCGCACTGGGACGGGATCCGCTGGACCGCCGTACCCGGTCCCAACCCCGGCTCGTCGAGCAACGCGCTGGTCGGTGTGAGCACCACGCCGACCGGTCGGACGATCGCGGTCGGCTGGCGTAGCGACGGTGGCACACTGGCTCCGCTGATCGCCCGTACCGGCGGGTGACCCGCCGACCCGCCCGGCGTACCGGGCCTCCCGAACCACCTGGGCGGCCCGGTACCCGTCAGCGTTGGGGCAGGCGCAGGTGCCGCACGGCCCACAGCGCCGCCTCGGTCCGGGACGCCGAGCGGGTCTTGCGCAGCAGGTTGGAGACGTGCACGCCGACGGTACGGATCGAGATGGACAGGGTCCGGGCGACCTGCTTGTTGGACATGCCCGAGGCCAGGCAGCGCAGCACTTCGACCTCACGGGCGGTCAGCTCGGGCGCGGCTGGCGGGGCGGCCATCCGCAGGTGCCCGGGCAGCGGCTCGCGGACCAGCGCCGTCGGATCGCCCCGGCCCGCCGTGGCGAGAAGTTCGGTCAGCCAGTACGGGTTGCCGCCGGTCCGTTCGTACACCGCGTCCACGACCTGGGCCGGTACCTCGGGGTAGACCTGAGCGAGTACCGCGTCGACGGCCGCCCGGTCGAACGGGCCGAGATGCTGGCGTACCGCGCCCGGTGCGCCGGTGAGCCGGGCCAGGGTACGGGCGGTCAGCTCGGGCGCCACCGACTCCTCCGCCGGACGGCTGGTCACCAGCAGGAGCGCCGGCAGGTCCGGCGCCAGGGCCAGCTCGCCGACCAGGTTCAGGCTCGCCGGGTCCAGCGCGTGCAGGTCCTCCACGACGATCACCGCGGGTTCGGTGCCGGTCAGCGCCCGGACCGTGCGTACGGCCAGCCGGAGCAGGGTTCCGGGCGCGTACCGTTCCCGGGGCGCGTCGGGATGCTGGGCCAGCCAGGCCAGGGCGTCGGCCGGTACCGGCAGCCCGGTGAGGTCCCGCCCGGACAGCATCCCGGCCAGCCAGTCGTACGGCGCCGGACTGTGTACCCGGGCCCGACCGGCGAGGACGGTCGCCGGTGGCGGGCTCGCCGACTCCAGCGCGCTTGCCACCAGCAGGCTCTTGCCCAGCCCCGCGCCGCCGGTGATCACGACCGTACGCGCGGCCGGCGCGCCGGCCACCACCCGCGACCACGCGTCGCCCAGCTCCACCAGCTCGGCGCCGCGTCCAACCATGGCCACCGGCCTCATGGCCCAACCCTACGCAGTACTGCGTAGTGACAGCCGGCGTTGTTCTTGGCAGGCTGCGTTCATGAGCTTCGTGCTTCGTGCGGCGGCGGTCACCGACCTCGGGCTGGTCCGGTCGAACAACGAGGACGCCGGCTACGCCGGTCGGCGGTTGGTCGCGGTGGCCGACGGCATCGGGGGCGCGCCGGCGGGGGAGTTGGCCAGCGACATCGCCATCCGCGCGCTGGCCGACCTGGACCGGGGGCCGGAGCCGGCGTCGCCGCTGGCCGCGCTGACCGCCGCCGTGGCCGCCGCGAACCGCGAGATCGGCGACTCCACCGCCGGGGACATCACCCGCCAGGGCATGGGTACGACCGTCACCGCGCTCCTGCTCGTCGGTGACCAGCTCGCCCTGCTGCACGTCGGGGACTCGCGGGCGTACCTGCTGCGCGGCGGTCAGCTCAGCCGGCTCACCCGCGACGACACGTTCGTGCAGGCGCTGGTGGACAGCGGGATGATCAGCGCCGCCGACGCCCGGTCACATCCGCAGCGCTCGATCATCACCCAGGCCGTCCAGGGCGGCGACTTCGAGCCCACCGGGGCGCTGCTCACTCCGGTACCGGGCGACCGGTACCTGCTGTGCAGCGACGGGCTGTCCGACTACGTGGACGACGACGTCCTCGGGGCAACGCTGGTCCGGTACCCCGACCGGCAGGGCTGCGCGCAGGAGCTGGTCCGGTTGGCGTTGCGGGCCGGCGCCCCGGACAACGTCACCGTGGTGGTCTGCGACCTGGTGCCGGCCGAGGTCGCGGCCGGCCCGGGGGTCGGGGACTTCCTCGACGCGGCCGCCGGATGACGATCGGCGGCGGGCCGGCGGTCAGGGCGGCGGTCAGGGCGGCGGTCAGGGCGGCGGTCAGGACAGCCGCCATACGGTCACCCGCTTGACGTCCGCGTCCTCCAGCGCCCGGACCACCGGTACCTCGTGCTCGGCCACCTCGGTGAGGCGGTGCCTGGGCAGGTACGCCCGGCCGGGGTCGCCGACGAGCACCTCGGCCCCGCCGGCCCGGGCCCGGTCGAGGAACCCGAGTACCCGGGCGGCGAAGTCCCGGCTGTAGAACACGTCCCCGGCCAGGACCACCTCGGCACCATCGGGCTCCCCGTCGAGCAGGTCACCCTCGCGTACCGTCACCGGTACCCCGTTGGCCTGCGCGTTGAGTTCGATCGCGGCGGCCGCGTACCCGTCGATCTCGTTCGCGGTCACGCCGGCCGCACCGGACCGCGCGGCCGCCACGGCGACCAGCCCGGACCCTGCGGCCAGGTCCAGCACCCGCCGGCCGGCCACGACCTCGGGGTGGTCCAGGACGTGCCGGGCCAGCGCCTGACCGCCGGCCCAGGGGAAGGCCCAGAACGGCGGTGCGGCGACCGGTACGCCCAGCCTGCGTTCGGTCTCCTCCCACAGCCCGAAGGCGTCCGCGGCCAGGTGCAGCCGCAGTTCCGGCAGGAACGGCGGTACGCCCAGCGTGGTGTGGGCCCGGACGAACTCGGCTGCGGAGGCTTCCATGTCCGGCCGATGCTATCCCGGCGCCGGGGCGCACCGGTCTACGCGGCCTCGTCCAGGACGGCGAGGGTACGCGCCCGCAGATCGTCCAGGGACAGTCCGGCCTCGGTGATGAGTACGCTCGCCAGGCCGTGGCCTTCGCGCAGCAGCCCGAGCAGGAGGTGCTCCGTCCCGATGTACCGCTGCCCGCGCCGGACCGCTTCGCGGACCGCGAGCTCCAGGACCTTCTTCGCCCGGGCGGTGAACGGGACCCGACCGGGCTGCTTCCCGCGCCGGTGCAGCAGACCACGACGGGCCGGGACACCGGGGAAGTCGAGCGCGCCGGGGCCGAACACCTCCTCGATCTTCGCGCGTACCGCCGGCAGGTCGATCCCGATGGCCTGGAGCGCCTCGGCGTCCTCGTCGCCGAGCGCGGCCACCCCGAGTACCGCCTCGCCGCCGCCGACCATCCGCCGTACCTCGGTCCGGACCCGGTCCCGGTCCAGCCCGGCGCCGCTGAGCACCGTGTACGCCGTCCCGCCCTCGGGTTTGAGCAGCGCGAGCAGCAGGTGCTCGGTGCCGATGTACCGGTGCCCGAGCCGTATCGCCTCCTCGCGCGCCTGTACGACCACCGCGCGCGCATTCTTCGTGAACCGCTCGAGCATTCAGTCCTCCCCGGTCCCGGCCACCGGCCCGCGGCCGGCGTGCTTCTTGTGTACCGCCTGCTTGCTCACGCCCAGCGCGTCCGCGATCTCCTGCCAGGACCAGCCCTGCCGTCGCGCGTTGGCCACCTGCAGTGTCTCCAGCGTCTCCAGCAACCGGCGCAGCGCCAGGACCGCGCGCAGCCCCACCCGCGCGTCGGTACTGCCGGCCGCGGCCGCCAACTCCGTCGCCTCGCTCATGCCGTCAATTAGAGTTGACGGACGGCAGCGTGTCAACCCCAGTTGACGACATCGGAGAGCGGACAATGGCCCGGTGCGCCACCGTCGTCGGGCCTGCTGGCTGCTGACCGCCGTTCTCGTCCTGACCGGCTGCTCCGCGAAGCCGACCGCGCATCAGGCGGCGCATCCGGTCGCGCCTCGGGTCGCCTCGGCGCCCGCCCAGGTCAGCGCGACGCCAGAGCCGAGCATCCCGGCCGCACCCTCGACACCGGCGCCGGGCGTACCCGGGTTCGACCACGTCGTCGTGGCGGTCTTCGAGAACCACGGCTACGCCTGCTGACCGACTCGCACGGCGTGACCCATCCCAGCCAGCCCAACTACCTGGCCCTGTTCGCCGGCTCGACCGAGGCGGTGACCGACGACGGCTGCCCGCGCGACTTCGCCGGTACCGCCAACCTGGGCAGCCAACTGCTCCAGGCCGGGCGTACCTTCGCCGGGTACTCCGAGGGCCTGCCGGGCACCGGATACCGGGGCTGCGCCGGCGGCGACGGGTACGCCCGCAAGCACAACCCGTGGGTGGACTTCACCGCCCTGCCGGCCGGCGTGAACCGCCCGTACCCCGACTTCCCGGCCGACTTCGGCCAGCTCCCTTCGGTCAGCTTCGTCGTCCCGAACCTGTGCGACGACATGCACGACTGCCCGGTGTCCACCGGCGACGGTTGGGCCGCGGCGCACCTGGACGGGTACGCGCACTGGGCCGGTACGCACAACAGCCTGTTGATCGTCACGTGGGACGAGGACGAGGGCACCGGCGCCTCGACCGGTGGGCACATCCCGACCATCCTGGCCGGCGCGCACCTGCCCCCGGGCCGGTACGCCGGCGCGGTCGACCACTACCGGATCCTGCGTACCGTGGAGGCCGCCTTCGGGCTGCCGGGGCTCGGCGCCGCCGCGGCCCGCGACCCGATCGAGGGGATCTGGAACTAGCCCGACTCAGGCGCCGGCGGCGGTGACGATCGCGTCGGTGGCGAAGCCGAGCAGGAGCCCCGCGAGCAGGCCCCAGGTCGTGACGCTCTTCGCGTTGAACTTGCGTCCCACCGCGAGCAGCTCGATGACCACGTACAGGATGGAGCCGGCGGCCAGCGACAGGAACGCGACGCTGAGCGTCTCGTCGGTGAACCGTTGCCCGATCAGCGTACCGACGAAGGTGGGGCCGCCACCGATGAGCCCGAGCAGGCCCAGGTGCGACCAGGACAGGCGGGTACCGGCGGCGGCCGCCGGCGCCACGATGCCGAAGCCTTCGGTGCCGTTGTGCAGCCCGAACCCGATGACCAGCAGCAGCGCGAGGCTCAGCTCCCCGGTGGCCGCGGAACTGCCGATGGCCAGCCCTTCGGCGAAGTTGTGCAGGCCGATACCGACCGCGATGAGCAGGGCGAGGTGCGCGGCGGGGTGCCGCCAGCCGGCCGCCGTGTCGGGCGGTCCGCCGTACGCCTTGGCCCGGCGGGCCACCCACCGGTCGAAGTACACCAGGCCGACCAGGCCCAGGCCGGTACCGCCGGCGAGGACGAGCCCCTCGCGCAGCGCCGGCCCGTACCGCCGGTCCTTGATGGCGCCGTTGACCGGCTCCCACGCGTGCGCCAGGACGTCCCAGAGCAGGAACACCAGGATCCCGATCGCCAGCGAGTTGAGCAGGGCCCGGGTCCGCGGCATCGGCGCGCGGAGGCGGCCGATCGGTAGGCCGACGAAGATCGTGCATCCGGCGATGGCGCCCATGAGCGCAACCCTGGCAGCAGACACGCGTACTCCTCGGCATCGGAAACCCGCAGACCCTACGTCAACTTAGGCTACCCTCACAACTCCGCCGGTACGCATGACCCGGCCGGGCGAGCCGATCGGCTCGCCCGGCCGGGTGACGTGCCGGGGCTACTTCTGGACGGGTGGGTCGGAAAGGATCTCCCAGGCCACCGGCTCGACGTACCACAGGTCACCGCTGGCCGGCGACGGCACCTTCGATACCGCCGCGTTGGCCTTGGTGTCCCCGCCCTCCGTGGCCGCCGCGTGCGCCTTGTCCCGGAAGTAGCTCGGGTTGAACACGTCGAGGTCCGAGGACATCCAGCTCTTGGTCCCGGTGGCGTACGGGATCAGGTAGTCCACCGCCTTGGCCAGGGTCGCCCCGCTCGACGCGGTGTACGCCCACAGGTTGATGTTCAGCTTCTTACCCAGTTCGGCGATGCGGATCAGGCCCTGCAGGTTGTAGTTCACGTAGTGCCACGGCCGGGTCCGGCTGATCTCCATCGGCTGCTTGCCGGTCGAGTCGATCTGCTTGGCGATCCGGCCCGAGCGGGCGTTGGACACCAGCGTCTTCGCGGCCGAGGTCTGGCCCAGGTAGTACTCGATCGCGGCGTCCTGCAGGTCCTTCCACGTACCGTGGTTGTTGGTGGCCTTGCTCTCGCCGACGCCGATGCTGCTCGTGGTGCTCCACTTCAGGTACGCGGTGAGCCAGGCGTTCATGCCGCTCTGGTCGGCCGCGGCCCAGCCGGGCGCTCCGGTGTTGAGGATGGCCAGCCCATCGAGGACCTGGGTGAGCGCCTGGGACATCTCCAGGACACCCTCCTTGCGGCCGGTGGTCGTACACGGCACGACCTGCCCGAAGTTCATGTTCGGGTTCATCTTGGTGGCCGGGTTGAGGAACCAGGTACGCAGGAACAGCTCGGCCCGGCCCGCGTACGCGCTGTTGCCGGTGTAGTACCAGGCCAGGGTCAGGTTGCTGATCGCCTGCCAGGTGTTGGCCCAGGCGGTCAGGTCACCGGTCGTGGCCACCGTCGGACCCCACCTGCCGTCCTTGTGGATGTACGGGCAGTGGTTGGCGGTGTTCGGGTTGGGCCAGTAGTACGTGGCCAGGCTGTAGTAGTCGTGCTTGTCCTTGCTGACCGTGGACTTCTTGTCCATCACCGACCAGGGCCCCGCGGTCAGGGCCGCGTCGGCCGACTTCTTCAGCGCGGCCAGCGCCTTGGTCTCGCCGCTGGTCGGCGAGCTGGTCAGCTGCGCCTTGACGGCGGCAAGCTTGGCGCCGTCGAGGATGACGGTCTGCGGCGTGGTCGCCGCCGCGGCCGTGCCGGCCAGCGCCGGCAGGCTCGCCGCGGCGGCGATCACCGCGAGGGATACGGCTCCGCCGATGACCAGGCGGAGCGAGGGGCGGACGCGGGTCATCTGCCTGCTCCTACGGGTTGAGGGTCACGAGAGTGGCGGTACCGGCCGGGATGCTGAGCGTGAGCGTGCTGCCCGAGACGGTGATGGTGGTCTTGGTGGTACCCGGGAAGGTCCCGTCCGACTTGACCGTGGCGCCGCCCAGCGTGATGCCGGTCTTGGCGGTCAGCGCCGAGGCGCTGAGCCGGAGCAGGTCACCCTTGGTGTACGTACCGTCGAGCTTGATCGTGACGGTCCGGCTGCCGGTGGCCTTCGGGTCGGTCAGGTTGTCCAGGACCAGCCGCAGCCGGCTGCCGTTCTTGACCGCGTACGCCCGCAGCGTCGCGGGGTCCGGGTTGCTGAGCGGGACGAAGTTGCCGGTGCCGACCTGCTGGAGCATCAGCAGCCCGTAGTACTCCGGGTGGGGGATCAGCCGGCCGGCGGCCGCGTCGGCGTCGGTCGCCGCGCAGAACGGGGTGTACGCCTTGTAGAACGGCTTCGGCGCCCCGCACTTGGCGATCGCGCTGTGGAAGTACTCGCCGCGGATACCGGTGTGGGCGATCATCAGCTCGTCGTCGACCGCCCACAGCGCGGACGCGTACACGTCGCTGGTCCCGTCCTGGCCCTCGCACGACACCGAGTTGGCCTCGTCCATGATCGCCGGTACGTGCAGCGGCTTGGCCGCGTTGACCAGGATGTCGGCCCGGGTCTGGATCTTGTCGTGGAACCCCTGGGACAGCAGGTCGCTGATGCTCACGTGCCCGCTCTTGGCGCACGCCGGGTAGAAGTGCGTGGTCAGCGCGAACAGGTCCGGCTTGGCCCGCTCCGCCTTGGCGAAGTCCTGCAGGTAGGTCACCGCGGCCGGCGCCGAGCCGGTCTCCGGCGCGACCAGGCCCACGCCCGGTGCGGTCTTGGCGATCGCCGCCCGGTACGCCTGGTAGTCGCTGTACAGCTTGGACGGCGAGTAGTTCGGGTAGTAGTTGGGCTCGTTGCCGATCTCGATCGCCATCAGCGACGAGCCGAGGATCTGCTGGGCGAACTTGGCCTCGTCGGCCGCGCGGGCCGGGTCGCGGTGCTTGAGGTTGACCCCGAGGATCACCTTCCAGCCGCTGTCGGTGGACAGCGTCTTGAGCCGCTTGAGGTCGCCCGGGGTCAGCGTGGTGACCGCCCAGGACGGCGCCTTCTCACCCTTGGACGTCCAGAACGTGGTGTCGACGAAGTTGCCGCCGAAGCGCGCCACGCCCGGGCCCAGCGTCTTCATGTACTGCGCCAGGTTGCCGTTGGACAGTGCCGGCTGGGCCACGATGGCCGCCTCGAAGGACAGGCCGATGAAGTCGTCGTGCAGGGCCGGCCCCTGGGTGGTACCGACGGTCAGGGTGGTGGTGGCCGCCTGGGCCGAACCCATGCCGTAGAGGGTGGTGGCGGTGGCGAGGGCCACCACCGCGGCCAGCGGGGCCAGCCAACGGCGATGGCGGTACGGGGACGGACGGGCGCGGTCGGACGTTTCCATGGCGGCGTAACTCCTTGCGGATCATGGGATTGCGGTGGCGGCCGGGTGGCCGCGGGTGGCTAGCCGGCGGGCTTCCAGTTCAGGAGGCCCTGGTACGCCGGCTCCAGCCCGGCGTTGGCGACCAGCGAGGCGGGGATCTGGCTGGAGCTGGTGATGTGGTGGTTGCCCTTGAAGATCAGACCGTTGGACGTGGTGTCCGCCCGGCCCTTGGTCCAGTAGTTGCCCTCGATGTCCAGCGGGTCCTTGCCGGTACCCGAGGTGGTGTCGTTGTGGTCGTGCCCCTCGGAGCTGACCGAGCTGTTGTACATCGCGTTGCCCAGGATGCTGATGTACGCGGCCCCGTTGTCGGTGTAGACGACGTGCCCGCCCTTGCTGTTCTTCTGGTCGTGCAGCACGTTGCCGGTGATCCGCTCGCCGTTACTGAACGAGCTGCCGGTCCGGCCCTGGGTGTAGATGCCGCCGCCGTCGTTGAGCAGGGTCAGGTAGTTGAAGATCAGGTTGTTCGAGATGACGTTGTGGTTGGAGAAGTTCGGCTGCGCCGGCAGGCCCTCCTTGTCCAGCCAGCCGCCCCAGCCGATGGAGATCGCGGTGTACGTCAACGTGTCGAGCTGGTTGTGGGTGATCAGGGTGTGCTCGGCGTACCCGACGAGGATCCCGACGCCACCGCGGTACTCCACCGCGGCGGCGGAGACGCGGTTGTCGGCGATCGTGTTGCCGCTGGTCCGGTCCGCCCCGGTGGCCTGCGGCTTGTCGACCGCCCCCAACTCGATGCCGTTGCCCGAGATGTCGGTGAACAC
>VAXX01000589.1:0-1569 GCA_005885115.1 Actinomycetota bacterium
CAAGGTGCACCTGCGCCAGTTCGGGGAGAAGGCACCGCCGTCGGACCGGCTGCTGGCCGGCATCGGCGAGAACGCCGGCGTGGTCAAGGTCAACGACTATCTGGCCGTCACCTTCAAGATCGAGTCACACAACCACCCGAGCTTCGTCGAGCCGTACCAGGGTGCCGCCACCGGGGTCGGCGGGATTGTCCGGGACATCCTCGCGATGGGCGCCCGGCCGGTCGCCGTGATGGACCCGCTGCGCTTCGGCGATCCGGAACACCCCGACACCGCGCGGGTACTGCCGGGGATCGTCGGCGGCGTCGGCGGGTACGGCAACTGCCTCGGCCTGCCCAACATCGGCGGCGAGACCGCGTTCGACCCGGGCTACCAGGGCAACCCGCTGCTCAACGCGCTGCGCGTGGGGGTACTGCCGGTCTCTGGTCTCCAGAACAAGGCGGCCCGCGGTCCGGGCAACGCGGTGATCCTGCTCGGCGCCAAGACCGGGCGCGACGGTATCGGTGGCGTGTCCGTCCTGGCCAGCGCGACCTTCGGCGCCGGCAACGAGTCCCGGCGCCCGAGCGTCCAGGTCGGTGATCCGTTCACCGAGAAGCTGCTCATCGAGGCGTGCCTGGAGATCTACACCGCCGGGCTGGTGGTGGGCATCCAGGACCTGGGCGGCGCCGGACTGTCCTGCGCGCTGACCGAGACGAGCGCCGCGGCCGGCACCGGCATGACGATCGAGCTGGACAAGGTACCGCTGCGGGAGCCCTCGATGGCCCCGCACGAGGTGCTGGTCAGCGAGTCGCAGGAGCGGATGCTGCTGATCGTCGAGCCGGAGAAGATCGACCTCGTGCTGTCCATCGCGCAGCGGTGGGGCCTACCGGCCACGGTCATCGGCACCGTCACCGACACCGGACGGCTGGTCGTCACGTGGCGCGGTGAGCCCGTGGTGGACGTACCGCCGGCTTCGCTCGCCGACGACGGCCCGGTGTACGCCCGCCCGATGCGCGAGCCCAACGACCTGCCGCTGCTGCTCGCGGACCGGGCCGAGACGCTGCCCAGGCCGTCCTCCGCGCCGGAACTGCGGGCGACCCTGCTCACGTTGGCGGCCAGCCCCAACCTGTGCGACAAGACCTGGATCACCGAGCAGTACGACCGGTACGTGCTGGGCAACACCGTGCTCGCCCAGCCGGAGGACGCCGGCGTGCTCCGGATCGACGAGGCGACCGGGCTGGGCATCGCGATCTCGACCGACGGCAACGGCCGGTACACCCGGCTCGACCCGTACCGGGGGGCGCAGCTCGCGCTGGCCGAGGCGTACCGCAACGTGGCCGTCACCGGCGCGCTGCCGGTCGCCGTCACCAACTGCCTCAACTTCGGCTCGCCGGAGGATCCCCAGGTGATGTGGCAGTTCGCCGAGGCCGTACGCGGGCTCGCCGACGGCTGCCAGGCGCTCGGGATCCCGGTCACCGGCGGCAACGTCAGCTTCTACAACCAGACGGGTGCGGTCGCGATCAACCCGACCCCGATCGTCGGCGTACTCGGTCTGCTGGACAACGTCGCCGAGCGTGTACCGATGGGCCTGCG
>VAXX01000589.1:1608-1979 GCA_005885115.1 Actinomycetota bacterium
CCCGGGAGAAGCAGCTCGCCGAGGTCATCCGGGCCGCGGTCAAGCTTGGCATCGTCACCGCCGCGCACGACCTGTCCGACGGCGGGCTGGCGCAGGCGCTGGTCGAAACCACGCTGCGGTACGGGGTCGGTGCCGTCGTCGCGCTGCCCGAGAACCTCGAACCGTTCGTCGCGCTGTTCTCCGAGTCGGCCGGTCGGGCGCTGGTCGCCGTACCGCTGGGCCGGGAGAAGGCCTTCACCGCACTGGCTGAGGAGCGCGGACTGCCGTGCACACCGGTGGGCGTGGCCGGCGGGGACTCCCTGGAGGTACGGGACCTGTTCGGCATCCCGCTCATCGAGCTGCGGGCCGCCTGGACCGGTACGTTGCCGGGG
>VAXX01000590.1 GCA_005885115.1 Actinomycetota bacterium
GGACGTGCTGATCGAGGTCGTTCCGGAGGTGGTCCAGCCGGTGAACGTGGCGGTCTCGAAGCCGCCGTTGACGATCGCGCCGCCGGGCGTCGCCGGTACCGTGATCATGTCGAAGTCCGGTGCCCAGCTGGCCGCGTTGGCGAACGTGATGGTGTTGACGCCGGCCCGCAGGGCCAGGTTCACCGTCTTGGTACCCGGGGTGCCGAAGCTGCCCGTCGGGCTGAACGACAGGGTCTGCGCCGCGCCGCCGTTCACGCTGACCGTGGCCTGCCGCCCGGTGGTCGAGCCGTCGCAGTAGACCACCGCGACCGCGTACGTGCCGGTCGTACCGACCGAGATCCCGTTGAACGTCAACGTTCCCGTGGTGCCGACGTGGCCGACCTTCTGCCCGCCGGAGCAGGCCGTACACGCGGCGACGCTGGCCACCCCGCCGAGGGTGTCGCCCGGCGACTCGGCCTCGAAGTCCCCGCCGCTGGCGGTGACGTCGTTGAACGTGTCGGCGAACTGGTACCTCGACTGGCTCGTACCACTGCAGGTGTCCGCCGGCTGGGCCGTCCCACTTGGGCAGGCCACGTCCCGGTTCTCCGACCAGAACGCCAGCTCCTGGATGCCGTTGCCGGCGGCGAACGTCTCCAGCTGGGTCGCGTCGCTGGTGCTGAACACCTCGTTGGTGTTGTCGTTCACCCCGATCATCGGGGTGTTGCCCTCCATCGCCCACACCTGCGCCGAGCTCAGGCCGGTCCAGATGTTGGCCAGTTGGGTATGCGTGGCGGTGGCGGCGTTGATGGCCGCGGTGCCCATGTCGTACGTCGGCCCGTAGTCCATCGTCATGATGTTGACCAGGTTGACGTCGACGCCGTTGGCCTTGGCGTTGTTGAGCAGGCTCAGCGCGTCGCTGGGCAGGCCGGTGACGTCGACCGGCAGGGTGAAGTCGACGTCGAGGTGCCGGCCGGCGGCGGCGTACTGCTGCTGGAGCGCGGCGATCGCCTTGTCACGCCGGTCGTTGGCGGTGGTGTTGTCCAGGGCCGTACCTTCGATGTCGAAGTCGACCCGGGTCAGGTTGTACGCGTCGATGACCGCCTTGTACTGCGCCTGCAGCGCGGACACCGTGGAGCAGTGCACCCCCAGCTCGGTACCGGCCGCGCCGCCGAAGGAGACGATGACGTCGCCGCCGGCCGCCCGCAACGCGTTGACCGGGCTGTTCCAGAAGCCACCGGTCACCGAGGTGTCGCCGTTGAACGTGGCGTTGCACCCGCCGCCGTTGGCGTCGATGACGAACGCGAGGGTGAAGTACTTCAGCCCGGTGGCCGGGTTGACCGCCGCGTGGGCGGGCAGGTTCGCGGCGACCAGGACCGCGGCGGCGGGCAGGGCGAGGGCCGCCGCGGCCGCGATGGTCTTGCCAAGGGATCGGGCCATGATGTCGCTGCACTCCTTCGGGCAGACGTACCAGGGGAAAGCGCGTGACAGCGGGCGCCTACCGTCCCCCAACGGCCCGCGACGAGCGACGCCTCCGGTTCCCGGCCTCGGGTACGGCGACCGCCCCACGCGTCGCCTGCCGGTGCCGGTACCAGGTCGTCCGGTCGTCAGTTCTGCCTGACAGAAGGGCAACGTACTGGGCACCCCGGGACCGGTCAAGCGCGCTGGTCGCGGCCGTTGGCATCAATCCGGGAGTACACGGCTTCCGGGCGGTCCTAAGGTGAAGCGCACAGGAGCCCGGGACCGCGGGCGCTAGGACGGAAGGGAGCAACCCCGATGCTTGAGCACCCGCACATCGACTTCGACGGGGACGGGCACAACGACTCGTACGACACCGTGGCCGACGGCCATGGCCACTACGCGTTCCTGCACCACGACGCGCACGGGCACGTCGACGCGGTCGCGTACGACTACAACCACGACGGCAAGATCGACGCGATGGACGTGGACGAGAACCACGACGGCACGCTGGACACCCACTTCGTGGACACCAACGGCGACGGGTACATGGACAGCTCGTCCCACTACGGGCACCACACCCCGCTGCTGCACCCGCACATCGACTTCAACGGCGACGGGCACAACGACCCGTACGAGACGTTCGACGACGGGCACGGCGACCAGTACTTCGTGCACACCGACGGGCACGGCCACGTCGACCACGTCGCCATCGACGGCAACCACGACGGTCGGGTCGACCAGATGTACGTCGACGAGGACCACGACGGCAAGGTCGACACGCTGATGTACGACACCAACGGCGACGGCTACATGGACAAGTCCGTCTCGGTCTGACCGGACTCCTCCCGGAAGTCCCGCAGCGCGTACGCCAGCGCTGCGGGACTTCCCCGCGTCGTGCCCACCCCGCCCGAACGGCCGTTGACCAGGGCGATCCGCCGACCGTACCGTCGCATCGATCGAGATCAGGGGGTGAGCGTGCGGGCCATCGGTACCGGGCTGCGCGCCGCGCTGGTCCTGGTCGTCGGTGCGCTGGTGGTGATCGCCTTCCCGGCGCCGGCCCGGGCCGACGGGGAGTTGCGGGTCAGCGCGCACAGCTACACGTGCAGCCCGACCGAGGCGGGCCGGCGGACCGGCGGCTGGCGGATCAGCTCGCTGGTCGACGCCGCCGGTACGGTGACCGCGGTGTCCATCTCGCCGCCGGAGGTCAGCCTCGCCGGCCTCGGGGTCGGCGACGCGGTCGGCAACGGCGGGTACCTGTCCGTCACGTTCAGCACCGGGGCCGGACCGGACGCGGTCACCGTGTCGGTGTCGGTGCACTGGGACGCGGCACCGCCGGGTCCGCTCGACGCCAGCCTCACGGACACGATCGCGCTCAACCCGTGCGTACCCAAGGCTCGCTGTCCGCGCACACCGCCGGGGGTACCGCCGTCTTCACGATCATCGGTACCGGTGGGTACCGGCAGGACAACGTGGCGGTGAACGCGGGCGCGGGCGCCGCCCCGGTCGTACCGGCGGCCAACGCCGCGCACCTGCAGGTCAGCGCGGACGGCCAGCCCGTCGCGGAGGGCTCCGCGCCCTATCCCGGATGCGCGGTCCCGCCGTCCCCGACGAGGTCCCGCTCGCCCAGTCCCAGCCCGAGCGGGTCGACCAGCCCGGCCCCGGCCGTGGCGGTGTCGGTAGACGACGCCGGAGCGACCGCCGGCCCGATCGGGCCGTTGCGATTCCCCTCGCCGACTGGCCGACCGGCCCTGGCTGCCGAGTCGGCCGGCCGCCCGTTCGCGATCCTGGCCAGCGTCATCGCGGTCATCGGTACGCTCACCGGGGTCGCGCGGTGGCTGGCCGGCTGGCGGCTGCGCCGCTCCGGTACCGGGTCGGGGGACCTGCCCGGCTGAGCGCCGTCAATTCCCGGCAGTGGCCCGATCTGTCCGATATGCTCGTTTATTGCATGTCGAGGACATAGGGGCCGTATGTACCAGACGTTCCGCCCGCTGCTTGACGCGCTCAAGCGCCGGGGCGCGGACCCGGACGCGGTCGACCGGGCAGCCAAGGAGGCGGAACGCACCGGCCGGTCGATCCGCGCGGTCCTGATCAACGACCGGGTGGTCACCGAGACCGGGCTGACCGAGGCGTCGGCGGAGGCGTACGGGTTCAACAGCGTGGACCTGGTCGGGTACCCGATCGATCCCGAGGCGGTCGCCCGGATCCCGCTGTCGCTGGTGCTGCGGCACCGGGTGCTCGGTCTGTCGATCAACGGCGACGAGATCGTCGTCGGCGTCACCGACCCGAGCGACGTGGTGGCCCTGGACGACGTACGCGCGGCCACAGGCCTGATCGTGCGTCCGGTGGTGGTCGCCCGCAGCGAGGTACGCAAGATCCTCGACCGG
>VAXX01000053.1 GCA_005885115.1 Actinomycetota bacterium
CGGGCCGAGGCGTCCGGGTCGATCGGCAGCAGGACGAGGTGCCCGCGGTCCACGTTCGAGGCGTCGATGCCGGCCGAGGCCATGACGTACCCCTGGTGGGTCTGCACGATCCGGGTATGCCCCCGCCGCGCCACGGGACGGGCGGTCTCCCGCTGGAGTACGGCCTCCCGGACGGCCTCCCGTTCCGGCCCGTGCTCGGGTACGGGTACCAGCCGGCCCTCGGCCTTCGACACGATCTTGCTGGTGACCACGAGTACGTCGCCGTCGGTCAGCCACGGCGCGGCGGTCACGATGAGCGCGGCGAGGTCGTCCCCCGGCCGGACCTCGGGCATCCCCGGTACCGGCCGGATCTCCAGGGCACTCACGCGAGCTCCAGGGCGGCCCGGACCATCGCCACGGTGGCCGTCTCGTCGCTCATCAACAGCGGACACGTCGCCACCCGTACCCCGTCGACGGCGGTACCGGCGTCGGTCGGGTCCACCAGCCAGCCGTCCAGGATGCCCCCCGCGGAACGGGCGCCGTAGAGGCCGCCGACGCCGGCGGCGGTGCACGGTACGTCCACGGCGCGCAGGCACCGGTCGGCCATGCCCCGGACCGGGGCACCGCCGATGATCGGGGACACCCCGACCACCTTCCCGGGGCCGGACACCAGCGCCTCGCGCAGCGGTGCGACAGCGAGGATCGGCGCGATCGACACCACCGGGTTGCTCGGCGCGACGAGGACCACGTCGGCCTCGGCGAGCGCGTCGAGTACGCCGGGCGCGGGCTTCGCCCCCTCGGCGCCCACGAACACGAACCGCCGCGCGGGCAGCTTGGCCCGGTACCGGATCCACCACTCCTGGAAGTGGATCGCCCGGTCCGGGTCGCCGACCACGACGTGCGTCTCCATCCGGTCGTCGGTGGCCGGAAGCAGCCGGATGCCCGGCTGCCAGCGGGCGCACAACGCCTCGGTGACCGCGGACAGCGGGTACCCGGCGTCCAGCATCCGGGTACGCACAAGGTGCGTGGCCACGTCCTTGTCGCCCAGCCCGAACCAGGCCGGCTCGGCACCGTACGCGGCCAGCTCCTCCTTGACCACCCAGCTCTCGCCGGCCCGGCCCCAGCCGCGTCCCGCGTCCGCCCCGCCGCCCAGGGTGTACATGACGCTGTCCAGGTCGGGACAGATCCGCAAGCCGTGCAGGGTCACGTCGTCGCCGACGTTGACGATCGCGGTGACCTCGGCGCCGGTGGCCCGTACCCCGGTCAGGAAGCGCGCCCCGCCGATGCCCCCCGCCAGTACGACGATTCGCATGCCGACATCCTCCCGCACGTACCGGCATCCGCCGCTCCGAGGGAGGCGCAGTCCCGGCCGGCCCGCCCGGCAGCGCTTGGACCGACGGTCAGCGCGCTACGCTCTCGCATGGCACCCGCCCCAACCCGGTACCAAGGGGGAGTTGTGACGACCCAGCCGCCCAACCCGTCGGCGCCCGCGGCCAGCCCGGCCGCGGAGACCAGGGATCCCGTCGCCGTCACCGCGCCGCTGCGCGAGTGGGGCGCTCTCCTGCTGGTCGTCGCGACCGCCGTGTTCCTGTTCTTCGCGCTGCTCGACCTGGTGCTCGGGGCCCGTTCGGCGATCACCTTCGGGGTCACGCCCGGCTTCGCCATCCGCGCCGACGTCAGCTTCGACAGCTTCGCCGGCCCGGTGACGATCTTCTTCCCGCTGGTCGGGGTGCTGCTGGCCACCCACGTGAAGCCGGCCGCGGCGCGGGCCAAGCTGATCAGCCTGCTGGCCCTGATCGTGTACGGGGTGGCCACGCTGCTTGCCGTGATCTCGCTGCTCATCGCCTTCCTGCACCAGGCCACCACGGACGGGCAGCTCATCGGCGGGTTCGTCAACCTGTTCGAGCGGCTGGTGTGGCTGGCGTTGCTGGCCTTCGCCGGGTACGTCGTCCTGCGCGTCTACCTCGGCGCGTACGTCGTCCCGAAGCCCAAGCTGCCGCCGGGCACGTACGGCTACCCGGCGTACCAGGGCTACCCGCCCGGGTACCCGCAGCAGCCGGGGTACCCGCAGCAGGGCTACGCCCAGCCGGGGTACCAGCAGCCGGCGGCGTACCCGTCCGGCAGCTACCCGGTCCAGCAGCCGGGCGGCCAGGTACCGCAGCCCACCTCGGTACCGCCGAGCAACCCGTACCCGTCGTACGCGGTCACCCCGCCCAACTCCGCACCGCCGGCCCAGCCGTCCTCGGGCCCGCCCGCCGCCGCGTACCCGACGTCGGCGCAGCCGGCCTGGACAGCCCCCGGGGACGCGCCGAGCCCGCCCGCGCCGCCGACCGCCGCCGCGTACGCCGCGCAGACCGGGTACCCGCCCCAGCCGGCGTACCCGGGCCAGCCCGCGTACCCGCCACCGCCCGCCCCGGCCGGACCCGGGTACGTCGCCCAACCGCCGCCCTTCGACGTGGCCACCCAGAAGGCGCAGCAGGCCCGACCGGCCCAGCCAGCGCCGGCCGAGCCGGCGACCGAGGCCACCCCGGAAGCGCCGACCGCGCCCACCGCGACCGACGACAGCGGCGACCGCACCCAGGCCCTGCCACCGCCGAAGTCGCAGCCCCAGCAGCAGCCCCAGTCCCAGCCACAGCCCCAGTCCCAGCCGCGGCAAGGCGACGAGCCGACCCAACGCTGGGGCTAATCTCACCGGCTTCGGGTCCACCGTCGGGCGGACGTACGACATAGGCTGCACGGGTGCCCGAACCGACGGAGTCGAGCGTGCGCCGTGCCCTTCACCGGGCGACTGACGGCCGGGTCCTGGACGTCACCGAGGCAACGGTGCTGCTCGCCGCGCGCGGTCCGGCGCTGGAGGAGCTGCTCGCCCTCGCCGGGACGGTACGCGACGCCGGGCTGGTCGACGCCGGCCGGCCGGGGATCGTCACGTACTCGCGGAAGGTGTTCGTACCGCTGACCCGGCTGTGCCGGGACCGGTGCCACTACTGCACGTTCGCCACGGTGCCGCACCGGCTGCCGGCCGCGTACCTGGAGCGCGACGAGGTTCTCGACGTCGCCCGGGCCGGCGCCGCGCAGGGCTGCAAGGAGGCGCTGTTCACCCTCGGCGACCGGCCCGAGGAGCGGTGGCCGCAGGCCCGCGAGTGGCTGGACCAGCGCGGCTACCAGTCCACTGTGGACTATCTGCGCGCCTGCGCCATCGCGGTACTCGAGGAGACCGGCCTGCTGCCGCACCTGAACCCGGGCGTGCTGTCCTGGGCGGACCTGCAGCGGCTCAAGCCCGTCGCGCCGAGCATGGGCATGATGCTGGAGACGACAGCGACGCGGTTGTGGAGCGAGCCGGGTGGCGCGCACTACGGCTCCCCGGACAAGGAACCGGCGGTACGCCTGCGGGTCCTCGAAGACGCCGGCCGGGTCGGCGTCCCGTTCACCACGGGCATCCTGATCGGCATCGGGGAGACCCTCGCCGAACGCGCCGACTCACTGTTCGCGATCCGGAGGATCAGCCGGGAGTACGGGCACCTCCAGGAAGTCATCGTGCAGAACTTCCGCGCGAAGCCGGACACCGCGATGCGGGCCATGCCGGACGCGGAGCTGCACGACCTGGCCGCCACGGTCGCGGTGGCCCGGCTCGTCCTGGGTCCGAAGGCGCGCATCCAGGCTCCGCCCAACCTCATCGAGGGCGAGTACGACCTGCTGCTGCGCGCCGGCATCGACGACTGGGGCGGGGTGTCCCCGGTGACCCCCGACCACGTCAACCCGGAGCGCCCCTGGCCGCAGATCGAGGAGCTGGCCCGGCGCTCGGCGGCGGCCGGGTACGCGCTGCGGGAACGGTTGACCATCTACCCCGAGTACGTCCGCCGGGGCGTCCCCTGGCTGGACCCGCGCGTCGCCCCGCACGTCGCCGCCCTCGCCGATCCGGCCACCGGGCTGGCGGTCGAGGACGCGGTACCGGTCGGCCGGCCCTGGCAGGAGCCCGACGAGTCGCCCGGCGGCCGGGTGAACCTGCACCACGAGGTGGACACCACCGGCCGTACCGAGGACCGGCGCTCGGACTAGTTCGGACGTGCTGACCGGGTTACGGCTGGCCGCCAGCGACCCGGCGAGCCTGCTGCTGCCGGCCAACGAGAGCGCCGCCGTCGCCCTGCTGGAGTGCGACGGGACCGCCCTGGACGAGATGGCCCGGATCGCCGACGACCTGCGGCGGGACGCGGTCGGCGAGGACGTCACGTACGTGGTCAACCGCAACATCAACTTCACCAACGTCTGCTACGTCGGCTGCCGGTTCTGCGCCTTCGCGCAACGGGACCGGGACGCCGATGCGTACCGGCTCTCCGTCGAGCAGGTGGCCGACCGCGCGGAGGAGGCGTGGCGGGACGGCGCGACCGAAGTGTGCATGCAGGGCGGGATCGACCCGAAGCTGCCCGCCCACGCGTACGCCGACCTGGTCCGCGCGGTCAAGCAGCGGGTACCGGGGATGCACGTACACGCGTTCTCGCCGATGGAGATCGTGACCGGGGCCGCCAAGGCGGGCGTGTCGATCCGGGACTGGCTGACCGGGCTGCGCGAGGCCGGGCTGGGCACGATTCCGGGTACCGCCGCGGAGACCCTCGACGACGAGGTGCGCTGGGTCCTGACCAAGGGCAAGCTGCCCGCCGCGACCTGGATCGAGGTGGTCACCACCGCCCACGAACTGGGCATCCGGTCCAGCTCCACGATGATGTACGGCCACGTCGACCATCCCCGACACTGGCTGGGCCACTTCCGGGTGCTGGCCGGCATCCAGGACCGTACGGGCGGCTTCACCGAGTTCGTCGCGCTGCCGTTCGTACACCAGAACGCCCCGATCTACCTCGCCGGCATCGCCCGCGCGGGTGCCACCTGGCGGGAGAACCGCGCCGTCCACGCGATGGCCCGGATCCTGCTGCACGGCCGGATCGCCAACATCCAGTGCTCCTGGGTCAAGCTCGGCGACGAGGGCGCCATCGCGCTGCTCAACGGCGGGGTCAACGACCTGGGCGGCACGCTGATGGAGGAGACGATCTCCCGGATGGCCGGCTCGGAGCACGGCTCTGCCCGTAGCGTCACGGAACTCGAGGCTCTGGCCGCCGCGGCCGGACGCCCGGCGCGGCAGCGCACCACTACCTACGCCGCGTGATTTTCCCGGCGCTCCCAGCGTTTTCCGCCCGACTCGCCGACGCACCGTTACCTCCGGACTACCTGAATCGGTAGGGCAGTCGGCGGCCCGCCCCGAACGCTCCCGCGAACGAGCCTATTTATCAGGTTCCGCTTGACGACGCACGCATTACACGCGTGTAATTTCAGTGGGGTTGTTCGAACGGGGCGGGGTAAAGCGCCACTGAACGGACTTATACGGCGGAGGTACGCCTTCGCGTGGGGGGTTGCACCGGCATCCGCGGCCGGTGCGTAAGAAGGAGGCACGCTGATGGACGGCCGAGTTGCCGGGGCCGATCTCCTGGGCAACGCTCCGGAGTGGCAGGAGCGGGCGCTGTGCTCGCAGACCGACCCGGAGGCGTTCTTCCCGGAAAAAGGGGGCTCGACCCGGGAGGCCAAGCGCATCTGCACGCGCTGCGAGGTGAAGTCCGAGTGCCTGGAGTACGCGCTCGGGCACGACGAACGGTTCGGAATCTGGGGCGGACTCTCCGAGCGGGAGCGCCGCAAGCTCAAGCGGCGGGCTGCCTAGTCGAGTTCTTCTGGGTCGACGCCCAGTAGGTTGGCCACCTGCTCGATGATCACGTCGTGGATCAGGTCCGCGAGATCCTCGCGGTCGAAGGCCCGGAACTCCAGGGGCCGGCGGTACAGGACGATCCGGGGCGGTACGTTGTGCCGCCCCGGCCCGCCCGGCAGCAGCCGGGCCAGCGCCACCTCGCCGTCTTCGAGCACGTCGGAGTCGTACACGTTGAGGTCCGGGGGGACCTCCTCGACGGCGAACTCCACGCCGGCCAGCTCCTTGGCGTACCGGCGTTCCAGCGCCTCGACCGCGTCGAGTACCAGGTCGTCGAACAGCTCCGCCTTGGTCCGCGACGCCGGTACGTTGGCCGGGACCAGCCGGCCCCGCAGGCCCCGCCCGTGCCGGTCGCGCCAGCGGCGTCGGCCCGGTCCACCAGGCAGGCTACGGCGCGGTTCGGGACTGGTCACCAGCACAGCGTAGCCCCGCGGCGCAGGTGCCCATCGAAGCCGGGCGAGCCGGCCGGCGTGTCGCGCCGGCAACCGGACGGGCGCGCGGCGCGGGGGCGATACCGTGCCGCCGTGAGGTCCCCACGGCGTTGTTCCCGTAACGGTTGCCCCAAGCCGGCGGTCGCGACGTTGACCTATGTCTACGCCGAGTCCACAGCGGTGATCGGGCCGCTGGCCGCGTTCGCCGAGCCGCACACGTACGACCTGTGTGAGCCGCATGCCCGGAGCCTGACCGCGCCGCGCGGCTGGGATCTGGTCCGCCACGATGGCGAGTACGAGCCACCCCCGCCCAGCAGCGACGACCTGGTGGCGTTGGCCGAGGCGGTACGCGAGGCGGGCCGCCCGACGACCGGTACCCACCGGGACGAGCAGCCCCCACCGCCGGGCATACCGGTCGGCCGGCGCGGGCACCTGCGGGTCATCCCGCCATCGCGTTGACCTGACCTGCCAGTATTGCCTCTGGCACCGGTACGGGTGAGGGGCGGCGGGACGTTTGCGAGTGGTCACGGTCGAGCCCGGGGCGCTGTTCGACGCGGTCTTCACCGGCATCCTGCGCCAGGCGTTCCCGGCCGACGAACTGCCGAGCGCCGCCCAGTTGAGCGGCGCGGTCAGCGCCGGTGGCAGCCAGGTCGTCGCGGCACTGGACGAGGCGGGTACGCCGGTCGCGGTCGCGGTCGGCGAGTCGTTCCCGGAAAGCGACGTGCTGCTGCTCAGCCACCTCGCGGTCAGCCCGGACCGCCGCTCCGCAGGGGTCGGCGGCCAGTTGCTGGGGTACGTCCTGGACGCGTGGCGGACCCGGTACGCGCCCCGGGTGATCCTCGTCGAACTCGAGCACCCCGCCGTGCACCGGGCCAGTACGGCCGGTGGCGATCCCGTTGCCCGGCTGCGTTTCTACGCCCGGTACGGTGGCCGGGCGCTGCCGGTGCCGTACTTCCAGCCGGCGCTGGGCCCCGGCCGGTCCCGGGTGTACGGGATGATCCTCGGCACGCTGTGGGTCGGGCCGGACGGCGCCGGTACGGTGCCCGGCAGCGTCGATCCCGAACCGGTCCGCGGGTTCCTGCGCGGGTACTTCACGCAGACCGAAGGTGCCGTGCCGGCGGATCGGCCGACCCGGGCGTTGTTCGTGTCCCTGGACCGTCCGGAGGGCGTACCGTTGCTCCCGCTGGAGGATCCGGCGGCGCTGCCGGTCTCGACGGCGTGAGCCGCGGCGAGATCGACGTACGTCGGCCGGTAGGCTCGGCGCACGGTGACAGTGCGAGTCGAGGAGAGCCGTAGGGTGTCCGACCTGAGCCGCTTCGTCAAGGCGTACGACGTCCGGGGCACCGTTCCGGACCAGCTCAACGCGGATGTCGCGCGGGCCTTCGGGGCGGCGTTCGTCCGCGTCCTGGCCCGGGAGGCGCCGGTACCCAGCATCGTCGTCGCGTACGACATGCGTCCGTCCTCGCCGGAGCTGGCCGACGCGTTCGCGGCCGGGGCCGCCACCGAGGGGGCCGACGTCGTGATGGCCGGGCTCGGCTCGACGGACCTGCTGTACTTCGCCGCCGGCTACCTCGACCTGCCCGGGGTGATGTTCACCGCCAGCCACAACCCGGCCCAGTACAACGGGATCAAGCTGTGCCGGGCCGGGGCCAAGCCCATCGGTCTGGAGACCGGGCTCGCCGAGGTCCGCGACGAGGCCCAGCGGCTGCTGGACGGTGAGGCGTCGTACGCGACGGGCACGGGGACCGCGCAGCAGCGTGACCTGCTCACCGAGTACGCGCGCCACCTGCGTACCCTCGTCGACCTGTCCGGGATCCGGCCGTTGAAGGTCGTCGTGGACGCCGGCAACGGGATGGCCGGGTACACGGTGCCGGCGGTCCTCGGTGACGCGAAGCTGGACCCGCTGCCGCTGTCGATCGTCCCGCTGTACTTCGAGCTCGACGGCACCTTCCCCAACCACGAGGCCAACCCGCTGGAGCCGAAGAACCTGGTCGACCTGCAGGCCGCCGTCGTGGAGCACGCCGCCGACCTGGGCCTGGCCTTCGACGGGGACGCGGACCGCTGTTTCGTCATCGACGAGCAGGGCGCGCCGGTGTCCCCGAGCGCGATCACCGCGCTGGTGGCCAGCCGGGAACTGGCCAAGCACCCGGGCGGCATCGTGATCCACAACCTGATCACCTCGCGGGCGGTAGCGGAGATCATCGCCGAGCACGGCGGGCAGCCGCTGCGCAGCCGGGTCGGGCACTCGTTCATCAAGGCGGAGATGGCCCGGACCGGCGCCATCTTCGGCGGCGAGCACTCCGCGCACTACTACTTCAGGGACTTCTGGGGCGCCGACACCGGGATGCTCGCGGCGATGCACGTGCTCGCGGCACTGGGCGGAGCCAAGGAGCCGCTGTCCGAGCTCGCCGGTGCGTACGAGCGGTACGCCTCGTCGGGCGAGATCAACTCGACGGTCACCGACCAGCACGCCAAGCTCGGCGAGGTCGAGCAGCGCTTCGGCACCGGTAACGAGGTGGACCACCTCGACGGTCTGACCATCCGCTTCCCGGACGGGGCGTGGATCAACCTGCGCCCGTCCAACACCGAACCGTTGCTGCGGCTCAACGTCGAGGCGCCGGACACGGTACGGATGGCGCAGCTGCGTGACGAGGTCCTGGCCGCGGTCAGAAGCTAGAGGGAGCCCGACGA
>VAXX01000054.1:0-320 GCA_005885115.1 Actinomycetota bacterium
GTGTTCGTCGACGGCGTACGCACCCCGTTCGGCAAGGCCGGCGGCGTCTACGCGCACACCCGCGCCGACGACCTCGTCATCCGCTGCATCCGCGAGCTGCTGCGCCGCCACCCCAACCTGCCGCCCGAGCGCATCGACGAGGTCGCCGTCGCGGCGACCACCCAGATCGGTGACCAGGGCCTGACCATCGGACGGACGGCCGCGCTACTGGCCGGGCTGCCCCACACCGTGCCCGGCTACGCCATCGACCGGATGTGCGCGGGCGCGATGACCGCGGTGACCACGGTCGCCGGCGGGATCGCCATGGGCGCGTACGACCT
>VAXX01000054.1:372-5559 GCA_005885115.1 Actinomycetota bacterium
GGTGCCGGGCATCACCAAGGAACGGGCCGACCGGTTCGGGCTCGCGTCCCAGCTCAAGACCGCCAAGGCGTACGCCAACGGCAAGCTCCAGCCCGACCTCGTCCCGGTCGCCGTCCGCGACCCGGAGGCTGGCTGGGGACTGTCCACTGTGGACGAAGCGCCGCGGGACACCAGCATGGCGAAGCTGGCCACGCTCAAGACCCCGTTCCGGCCGCACGGCAAGGTCACCGCGGGCAACTCGGCCGGCCTCAACGACGGGGCCACCGCCTGCCTGCTGGCCGCCGAGGAGGTGGCCACCGAACTGGGCCTGCCGGTGGGGATGCGGCTGGTCAGCTACGGGTTCGTCGGGGTCGAGCCGGAGGTCATGGGGTACGGGCCGATCCCGTCCACCGAGAAGGCGCTCCGGCTGGCCGGACTGTCCATCGGGGACATCGGCCTGTTCGAGCTCAACGAGGCGTTCGCGGTACAGGTGCTGGCGTTCCTCGACCACTTCGGGATCGCGGAGGACGACGAGCGGGTCAACCCGTGGGGCGGCGCCATCGCCATCGGGCATCCGCTGGCTTCCTCCGGGGTACGGCTGATGACCCAGCTGTCCCGTCAGTTCGCCGAGCACCCCGAGGTCCGGTACGGGCTGACCGCGATGTGCATCGGCATCGGCATGGGCGGCTCGGTCATCTGGGAGAACCCCAACTGGGAGGGCGACAAGTGAGCTATCAGGAGATCGTCACCCGGTCCATCGTCCGGCTGGTACAGGTACCCGGGCTGGCCAAGCCGGCCGCCCTGGTCACTCTGGACAACGGCTTGGACCACACCAAGCCCAACTCCTTCGGCGTCGGCGGGCTGACCTCCCTGGACTCCGCGCTCGACGAGGCACTCGCCGCGGACCCGGCCTTCGTCGCGGTGACCGGCAAGCCGTACATCTTCTGCGTCGGTGCCGACGTGACGGGCATGGCGCTGATCCGGGACCGGGAACAGGCGCTGGCGATCGGGCGACTGGGCCACCGGGTGTACCGGAAGTTCCGGGACTCGCCCGTACCAACATTTGCCTTTGTCAATGGCGCGGCGCTCGGCGGCGGCCTGGAGCTGGCCCTGCACTGCCACTACCGCACGGTGTCCGCGGGCGCGGCCGCCCTCGCCCTGCCCGAGGTGTCGCTGGGCCTGATCCCCGGCTGGGGCGGCAGCCAGTTGCTGCCGAACCTGATCGGGATCGTCGGCGCCGCCCAGGTCATCATCCAGAACCCGTTGACCCAGAAGGTGTTGCGCCCTGCCGAGGCGCGCGAGCTGGGCGTGGCCGACGCGCTGTTCGAGCCGGCCGACTTCCTCGAACGCTCGCTGGAGTGGGCCGCGGCGGTGGTATCCGGCCGGGAGCGCGTCGAGCGGCCCGAGGTCGACCGCAGCGAGATGTGGGAAGCCGTGCTCGGCTACGCCAAGGCGCAGCTGGACGAGAAGCTGCACGGCGCGCCACCGGCGCCCTACCGGGCCCTGGAGCTGCTCCAGCTCGCCAAGACCGCGTCGTTCGCCGACGGTACGGCCGCCGAGGACGAGGCGCTGGCCGACCTGCTGATGGGCGAGGAGCAGCGGGCCAGCCTGTACGCCTTCGACCTGGTCCAACGCCGGGCCAAGCGACCGGCCGGGGCACCGGACAAGGCCCTGGCCCGACCGGTCACGAAGGTCGGCATCGTCGGCGCCGGGCTGATGGCCTCGCAGCTCGCCGCGCTGTTCGTACGCCGGCTGGAGGTACCGGTCGTGCTGACCGACCTCGACCAGGAGCGCGTCGACAAGGGCGTGACCTGGGTGCACCGCGAGATCGACAAGCTGGCGGGCAAGGGCCGGATCTCGGCCGGCAAGGCCGCGAAACTGCACGCCCTGGTCACCGGTACCGTCGACAAGCGCGCGTTCGCCGACGCCGACTGGGTCATCGAGGCGGTCTTCGAGGACCTCGGTGTCAAGAAGCGGGTCTGGGCCGAACTGGAGGCGATCGTCTCGCCCGAGTGCGTCCTGGCCACCAACACCTCCTCGCTGTCGGTCACCGCGATGTCCGAGGAGCTCCAGCACCCGGAGCGGGTGGTCGGCTTCCATTTCTTCAACCCGGTATCGGTGATGCCGCTGATCGAGGTGGTACGCGCGGCCAAGACCGACGACGCCGTACTGGCCACCGCGTTCGCGGTCGGCAGGCAGTTGAAGAAGTCGTGCGTACTGGTCAAGGACGCGCCCGCGTTCGTGGTCAACCGGCTGCTGACGCGGTTCCTCGGCGAGGTGTTCGCGGCGGTCGACGCCGGTACCCCGCTGGAGGTCGCCGACGCCGCACTGGACCCGCTGGGCCTGCCGATCCGCCCGCTGCCGCTGCTGACCCTGGTCGGCGCCCCGGTCGCGCTGCACGTGTCGGAGACCCTGCACGAGGCATTCCCCGAACGCTTCCGGGTCAGCCCGAACCTGGCCCGGATCGCCGCATCCGGCAAACCGTTGACCGACAAGGACGGCGAGCTCGACCAGTCGGTCGCGGCGCTGCTGGAGTTCGGGGACCAGCCCCTGACCGCCGAGGAACTGCGCGAACGCGCGGTCGCTGCACTGGCCGAGGAGGCCCGGCTGATGCTTGACGAGGGCGTCGTCGCCGAGCCGCAGGACATCGACCTGTGCATGATCATCGGCGCCGGTTGGCCGTTCCACCTCGGCGGGGTCACCCCGTACCTGGACCGCAGCGGCGTATCCGAGAAGGTGACCGGGCAACGGTTCCTCCCCCGCGCAGTGGCCAGTCTCCCCGAGTAGCCGGCACCACTGTGGGCCGCCCGATCCCGGGCGGCCCACCTTTGCCAGGGCGCGACAGTTCGCAGTCCCCGCTAGGGTACGGATCATGGATCGCCGTATGGAGATCGACGGCCGGCCCGCCTCGCCGGACGCCTGGCACATCCTGGACCTCGGCTACGGCCACTTCACGGCCATGCAGGTACGGGGCGGACGTACCCGCGGTCTGGACCTGCACCTGGCCCGGCTCGACGCCGCCAACCGGGAGATGTTCGGCCAGCCGCTGGACGCCGACCTGGTACGGCATCGGATCCGCCGCGCGCTCGGTACGCGGTCGGACGCCTCCGTACGCGTGTACGTCGGCGAGGACGCGATGGCCGTCACGGTCCGGGATCCCGCCGAGGCGCCCAGCGAACCGCAGCGGCTGCGCTCCGTGCGGTACCAGCGTCCGCTGGCCCATCTCAAGCACCTCGGCGGCTTCGCCCCGGAGTACCACCGCCGGGCCGCCATCCGGGACGGGTACGACGAGATCGTGCTCACCGGCGACGACGGCACCATCTCGGAAGGCGGGATCACCAACGTCGGCTGCTGGGACGGTACGAGCCTGGTGTGGCCGGACGCCCCGCACCTCGCCGGCAGCACGATGCAGCTCCTCCAGCGCCGGTTGCCGGCACGCCACGAGAGGTTGAACCTGACCGACCTGACCCGCTTCCCCGCCGTCTTCGTCACCAACGCCCGCGGGATCGCGGCGGTGGAGCGGGTGGACGATGTACCGCTGAACGTCGACGAGGCCGTCACGAAAACCCTGATCGACACCTACAACGCCACACCCTGGGACGAGATCTAGCCGAGGTCGGCGAGGATCTCCGCCACGATCTCCGCGGGGGTACCCGAGATCGGCACGACCAGTACCTGCTCCTCCGGGGTCGGTTCCTCCAGGTCGCGGAACTGGGTGTCGAGCATGTCCGCGTGGAAGAAGTGCCCGTGCCGGCTGGCCAGCCGGGCCGCGATCAGGTCGCGGTCACCGTGCAGGTACACCAGTCGCACCTCCGGACGCCCGGCACGCAGCTCGTCCCGGTACGCCCGCTTGAGCGCCGAGCAGGTGACCACGCCGGGTTGACCGGCCTCGATCTGTTTGTCAATCCACGCGCCGATCGCCGCGAGCCACGGCTTGCGATCCTCGTCGGTAAGCGGGTGCCCGGCGGCCATCTTCTCGATGTTGGCCAGCGGGTGGAAGTCGTCGGCCTCCGCGTACACCCAGTGCAGCCGGCCGGCGAGCATCGCGCCCACGGTGGTCTTCCCGCTGCCGGAGACCCCCATCACCACAATGATCGACTTATCCACGGGGACTAACCTACCGCGCCCGCACGCTGGCGGATCCGGCCGCCACCGGGGTGGTCGCGGCCGCGGGCAGGGTCACGGTGACCTCCAGCCCGCCGCCGTCGAGAGCGACGGCCGCGACCGTGCCGCCGTGCGCGTCGCAGACCGCGCGGACGATCGACAAACCAAGACCCGAACCGCGGGCACCGGTACGCTCCCGCCCGCCCCGCCGGAACGGCTCGAACAGTCCCGGAAGGTCGGCCGGCTCCACCTCGAACCCGGTGTTGCCCACCACGAGCGTGGACTTCTGCCCGTCGGAGGCGGTCCGGACCCACAGCCGGCCCTGGATGTGGTTGTACCGCACCGCGTTCTCGATCAGGTTGCCGGCCAACCGTTCCAGCAGCCCCGGGTCGCCGACGACGGGAGCCGGTCGCAGGTCCGTCTCGACGGTCAGCAGGTACCGGCCGATCTCGCGCTGCATCGCCGACAGCGCGGCCGAGGCGCCCTCCGACAGGTCGGCGGGTACCTTGCGGACCAGCCGGCGGCCGGCCTGGGCATCGGTACGGGCGAGCACCAGCAACGCCTCCACGAGCGCGTTGGCCCGCTCGGAGGCGTCGCGTACCACGGTCGCCATCCGGCGGTACTCGGCCACGTCGGCGTCCGGGTCGGACAGGGTCACGTCGATCTCGGTACGCATGACGGCCAGCGGCGTACGCAGCTCGTGCGAGGCGTTGGCGACGAAGCGGCGCTGGCTGTCGAAGGCCGCCCCGAGCCGGTCCAGCATCGCGTCGAAGGTACCGGCGAGCTCGGCGACCTCGTCGTCGGCGCCGTCGTACCGGATCCGCTGGTCCATCGTCTCGCCGGACAGCCGTCGCGCGGTCGCGGTGACCTGCTGGAGCGGGCGCAGGGCCCGCCCGGCGACCAGGTACGCCCCGGCCACCCCGGCCAGGCTGATCGCCAGTACCGCCACCAATCCCCGGGTCAGCAGCTCGTGCTCGGCGGCGGCGGCCACCTGGCCCTGCCACACCCGGGCGTCGACCTGCCGCCCGTCGGCGAGCACCACCTGGGTACCGGCGGCGAGCTGGTGGGCCGGGCGCAGCGCGTACCCGACCAGCCGCCAGGCCA
>VAXX01000055.1:0-1383 GCA_005885115.1 Actinomycetota bacterium
CCCGGATCACCTTGCCGGGCAAGGGAACCGGTACGACCGCGCGGCGGCGCCGGGTGGCGCGCAGGTAGGCCCGGACCAGGTCGGCGGAGGTACGCACCGCGGGTCCGCCGAAGTCCGGTGCCCGCCCGGCCGGTGCGCCGGTGGCGAGCTCCACCAGCCGCGCGGCGACCTCGGTCACGTCGACGGGCTGGAAGGACACCCCGGCCGGTACCGGGACGACCGGTGACCTCGTCAATGCCCGGGCCGCCATCGCGATCAGGTCGTGGAACTGGGTCGCCCGCAGGATCGTCCACGGCAGTCCCGAATCCTCGACCAGCCGCTCGCACGCGAGCTTGGTTTCGTAGTAGCCGTACGGGATCCGGTCGACGCCGACGATCGACACGTACACCAGGTGCTGCCCTTCGGCCGCGGCGATCAGGTTGCGCGTCGCGTCGACATCGGTCTTCGGCTTTCGGGGATCGCTCGCGCAGTGCACGATGACGTCGGTGTCACGTACCGCCTCGGCGATCCCGGCCCCGGTCACCAGGTCGCCGGTGTAGTGGCCGGGCCGGCGGGACAGTACCCGTACCTCGTGCCCGGCCGTGCCCAGTCGCGCGACGAGTACCCGCCCGAGAGTGCCGGTACCCCCGGTCACCAGAATCCGTCCCATCGCCGCAGCTTCCCATTGCCGTACCGTGTCGGCATGCGTGGGGTGCCCTGGTGGGCGATGCTGTCGTCGGCGCTCGCGCCGGTCCTGCTGATCGGCGGCTGGACGCTGGCCGCGGCCCGCCAGGGCCCGGCCTTCAGTTCGGTGCGCGACACGATCAGCGCGCTGGCCGGGCGGGCCGCCACCGACCGCTGGCTGATGACGGCGGCGCTGTTCGGGCTCGGGCTGTGCCACCTGGTGACCGCGGCCGGGCTGCGGCCCGCCGCGCCGGTGGGCCGGCTGGTGCTCGCGGTCGGCGGGCTGGCCACCCTTGCCGTGGCAACGTTTCCGGTCCCGGCCGTGGGCACGTCGGCCGCCCACCTCGCCGCGGCCTGGGTGGCCTTCGCGGCGCTGGCGGTGTGGCCGGCGTTCGCCTGGCGGTCCGGCGCCGGTGCGGCAGCGCTGCGGCCCGGGTTCGCGCTGGTCGGGGCGGCACTGCTGGTCGGGCTGGCGCTGTGGCTGGCGGTCGCGCTGTTCACCGACCCGCAGCGGCTCGGGCTGGCCGAGCGCTGCGCGGCCGGCGCCCAGGCGGTGTGGCCACTGGTCGTGGTGGTGAGTGTGGCCGCGGCGTAGGGTCGCTGGCGTGCTCGTCGTCTGTGGTGAGGCACTGATCGACCTGGTACCTGACGGGTCCGGTGGGTACGCGGCGCGGCCGGGAGGTTCGCCGGCCAACGTCGCCGTCGGGCTGGGCCGGCTCG
>VAXX01000055.1:1406-7249 GCA_005885115.1 Actinomycetota bacterium
CCGCCCCGACCACGCTCGCCGTGGTGCACCTGGACCCGTACGGGGTGGCCGGGTACGACTTCTACATCGACGGCTGTGCCGACGGTACGTGGCGGCACGAGGACCTGCCGGCGGCCTTGCCCGGCACCGGTGCGCTGCACGCGAGCGGCGCGCTGGCCTTGCCGGTACCGGCGCTGGGCGCGGTCCTCGACGAGCTGCTGACCCGGGAGAAGCCCCGCCGGGTGCTCACCTTCGACCCCAACATCCGGCCCCCGCTCATCCGCGACGAGGCGCTGGTACGGGCCCGGTTGACCCGCTGGCTCGGGCTCACCGACCTGGTCAAGGCGAGCGCGGAGGACCTGGCCTGGATCGCGCCCGGCGAGCCGGTCGAGGAGGTCGCGGCGCGGTGGCGGCGGCGCGGACCGGCCGTGGTCGTGGTGACCCGGGGCGACAAGGGGGCGTACGCGGTCGGGCCGGCCGGCCCGGTCGACCTGCCCGGCGTACCCGTCGACGTGGTGGACACCGTCGGCGCCGGGGACGCCTTCATGGCCGGGCTCCTGGCCGCGCTGGAGCGGGCGGGTCAGCTCACCCGACCCGGGCTCGCCGGGCTCTCCGGCCCGGCGTTGACGGCGGCCCTGACGTACGCCCAGCGGGTCGCCGCGTACACCTGCGGCCGTGCCGGTGCGAACCCACCGTGGGCGGACGAACTCACGCGCCACCGGCGGTGAGGATCGCGTCGGTGGCGAAGCCGGCGAGCAGCCCCACCACGATGCCCCACGTGGTGATCTCCTTGACCGCGAGCTTGCGACCCACCGCGAGCAGTTCGATGACCACGTACAGGATCGAGCCGGCCGCCAGCGCGAGGAACGCCACGCTGACCGTCGGGTTGGTGAACCGCTGCCCCACAAGGGTGCCGAGGAAGGTGGGACCGCCGCCGATCAGCCCCAGCAGGCCCAGGTAGCCCCACGACGGGCGGGCGTCGCTGGCGGCGAGCGGGGCGACGATACCGAAGCCCTCGGTCGCGTTGTGCAGCCCGAACCCGATCACCAGCAGCAGCGCCAGGTCCAGCTCGCCCCGGCTGGCCGAGTTGCCGATGGCCAGCCCTTCGGCGAAGTTGTGCAGCCCGATCCCGATCGCGATGAGCAGGGCGAGCTGCCGGGCCGGGTGGTGCGATCCCGCCGCGCGCCGCCCGGCCACCCACCGGTCGAAGTACACCAACCCGACCAGGCCGGCGCCGAGCCCGAGCGCGAGGACCGCGCCGTCGCGCAGGGCCGGTCCGTAGTGGTGGTCGGCGAGCGCGCCGTCGACCGGTTTCCACGCGTGGGCCAGGATGTCCCAGAGCAGGAAGACCAGGACGCCGATGGCGGCGGCGTTCAGCAGCGCGCGCAGCCGCGGCGCGGGCGCGCGCAACCGGCCGACCGGCAGGCCGAACAGGATGGTGACGCCGGCGATGGCGCCGAGCACGGCGATGTGGAAAGCGGACACCCGGTCTTCTCCAGATCACGATGGGGTACGGCCTGGGTAGGCTAGCCTAACTAAGGCTGGCCTAACAAGTCGCCCCTCCACCTCCACGCCGGTACGGTGAGCCGAATGAGCCCCGGTAGGCGCTGGTTGCCCGTACCGCTCGTGCTGTCGCTGCTCGTCACCGCTTGCACCGCCCGTACGCCCGCCGCGCTCGCGGGCCCCTCGGCGCCGCCCTCACCCGCCGCGTCGGCCGCCGTCGCCTCGCCGGTCGCGTCGTCGCCCGGGACGCCGGCCCGGCCGCCGGCCGCCGCGGGTACCGGGCTGCGCGGCTGCCCCGACCTGCCCGCCGACAACGTCTGGCACGCCGACGTCTCCCGGCTGCCGGTCCTGCCGGCCAGCCCGGCGTACGTGGCCGGCATCGGCGCGGCCGCCCGGGTGAAGGCGGACTTCGGCGCCGGAACGTGGGACGGCGGGCCGATCGGGATCCCGGTGACGTACGTGGGCGCCGGCCAGCCCCGGGTACCCGTCTCGTTCGACTACGCCGACGAGAGCGACCGTGGCCCGTACCCCGTCCCGCGCGACGCGCTCGTCGAGGGCGGCCCGGCCGCGTCCGGGGACCGGCACGTCCTGGTCGTCGATACCGGCGCCTGCCGCCTGTACGAACTGTGGGACGCTCACCCGAAACCGGACGGCTCCTGGCACGCCGGCTCGGGCGCGGTGTACGACCTGCGCGGCGACGCGCTCCGCCCGGCCGGCTGGACCTCGGCCGACGCGGCCGGCCTGCCGGTCGTACCGGGACTGGTGCGCTACGAGGAGGTGGCCGCCGGCCGGATCGACCACGCGATCCGCGTGACCGTACCGCGCAGCCAGAACCGGTACGTGTGGCCGGCCCGGCACGCCGCGTCCAGGAGCACTGACCCGGCGCTGCCGCCGATGGGACTACGGCTGCGCTTGAAGTCCACCGTGGACACTTCCCGGCTGCCGGGGCAGGCCCGGGTGATCGCGCAGGCGATGAAGACGTACGGGCTGATCGTCGCGGACAACGGCTCCGCCTGGTACCTGTCCGGGACGCCGGACAACCGGTGGAACAACGACGCGCTCCGGGCGCTGAACTCGTTGACCGGCAACGACTTCGAGGCGGTGGACGCAGGCAGGTTGATGGTCGGCCCGGACTCGGCCCGCTACCGGTACGAAGGGGAGTAGTTGCTGGGGGACACGTGACTAGACCAGGTCGGCGTCCACGGCGATCGCGCACACGGCGACCAGGCGCAGCAGGTGCCAGTCGGCGCTGGCCCACTGCGTCTCGGTACCGGTCGGGGACGGCTCGGGCAGCGGCCGGCCCATGCGCTGCGCGGCGGCGGCGATCGAGCGGGCGTACCGGCTCAACGAGAGCGCGTCGACCTCGCGCCCGACGGCGGCGATGGCGTCCCGGACCGCCGCCGAGTGCTGGTCGATCTCGGCCAGCAGGCCCGGCGTACCGAGGGCGGCCACCAGCCCGTCGACACCGACCCAGGCCATCAGTTCGTCCAGCGCGGTACGCGCGTCGGTGGTCGTGGTCGGGTTCGCCGTGGCGTCATAGGTGCTGCTCATGGCGCATACGCTAGGGGCCGGGAAAGGCCGCTGACCAGGGCGGCAACGCAAAGGCAACCGACCGCACCCGAAGCGCTCCGCTACGGCGCGGGAGCCCGCAGCCGCATGGTGGGAGCGGCGACGGGCCGGAAGCCCAGCGCCCGGTACAGCCGCTCGCCGTCCGGGGTGGCGCGCAGGTCGATCGTGGTGATCTGCCGCTGCCGGTACCAGTCGAGCAGGGCGTGCAGACACGCCCGGGAGTACCCCCGCCGCCGGTAGCCGGCGTCGGTGGCCACGTTGAACACGTACCCGAGCCCGCCGCCGGGGTTGTCCGGGTCGGCCAGGCGGTCCTCGATGACGCCGACCGCGCACGCGGCCAGGGCGCCGGGCTGGTCCGGACGGTCGACCACGAAGCCGGCCAGGGAGGCATCGCTCAACCGGCGCACGAGCGTCTTCGCCGCGGCCTCCTGCCACTGGCCGGGCGCGGGTTCCCGGCCGTACATCGCGGTCAGCATCACGCCACGCAGGCGTACCAGCTCCCCGATGTCACCAAGGGCCGCAGGACGTACCTCGATCACCTCCGGCACGCTACCGCCACACCGGTACCCAGGCGACCGGGTTAGGACAGGAGCCGGATGGCGAGCCGGGCCGGGCGCCGGGCGACGGTACGCGCGAATCCGCCGTCGCTGTGGCAGAACGATCGGAAGGCGCGCCAGCCCGGTGCGGTGGCGAGGGCCGCGTGGAAGGTCCCGGGGTGCCGGGCGAAGGCGGCCAGAAGTCGTTGCCCGGCAAGCATTTCCGGGATCAGGGTACGGTCCAGTCCGGTGCGGTACCGGGCCGGGTCACCGGCGGCGGCCGCGTGCCCGGCGAGCAGTCCGGAGCGCAGCGCGTAGCTGATGCCCTCCCGGGTCCACGGCTCCAGCAGTCCGGCCGCGTCCCCGGCCACGAGCACCCGCCCCTTGACCAAGGGGGAGTCGGCGCTGCGGCACCGGGTCAGGTGACCGGAGTCCTCGGCCGGCTCGATGTCGGCCAGACCCAGCCGGGTGACCAGGTCCCGCAGGTACGCGCGGGTCTGCTCGCCGTACCCCTTGGCCGCGATGACGCCGACGGTGAGCCGGTCGTCCTTGGGGAACACCCAGCCGTACGAGCCGGGCAGCGGGCCCCAGTCGATGAGTACCGTGCCGCGCCAGTGTTCCCGCAGCGGCCGCGGTACGGGCAGCTCCAGTTCGAGACCGAGGTCGATCTGTCCACAGTGGACACCGACGTGCCGGGCGGTGACCCCGGCCGAACCGTCGGCGCCCACGAGGTACCGGCCGGCGACCCGGGTACCGTCGGCGAGCCGGGCGTACGCGTACCCCTCGTCCTTCTCGACGCCGCGCACCGCGCACCGTTGCCGTACCACCGCTCCGGCCTTCTCGGCCGCCTCCCGCAGCGCGTCGTCGAGCTCCTCCCGGCGCACCATCGCGAGCAGGGGATCCACGCGCCCGCGGGTGAAGCCGCGCCGCCCGCGCAGCGTGAAGCGAAGCGTGTCGATGTGGTCGCGGGCCGGCGGCGGGACGCCGAGCGTGTCCAGCGCGGTGAGCGACGCGCCGACCAGGCCGCCGCCGCAGGTCTTGTACCGCGGGTGCCGGGCCCGTTCGAGCACGAGCGTACGCGCGCCGGCGCCGGCCGCCGCGTGCGCCGCCGCCAACCCGGCCGGCCCCGCGCCGACCACGACCACGTCCCACTGCTCCGACACGCCCGCAGCCTACTTGACGCCGCCCGAGCGGAAAACGAATATGGAAACCGTTATCAACAACGTGGAAAGGAGCACCACCGATGTCCCTGACCGTACCCACCGACCTGCTGGAGCGCGCCGAGCGCGGGGAGGTCGACAACGCCGAGTTCGTCGCCTGCGTACGTGGGTCCCTGCCCTACGCGTGGACGATCGTCAGCCAGGTCGCGGCCGACCTGTCCGCCGGCACCGAGGCGTACGCCGACCACGCCGTACCGCCGCCGGGCGAGGCTGAGTGCGGGCAACTGTTGCGGGCACTGGCCAGCGACGCGATCCGGGGCGGGCTGGAGCGGCACTTCGGCGTGAAGCTGGCGTTCCAGAACTGCCACCGGGTGGCCGCGTTCCGGCTCCCGGCGGTGGGCGGGGACGCGTACCGGTCGTTCGTCTCACCCCGCGGCCAACTCGCCCTCGTCGCCGTACTGCTGGCACTCCCGTCCCCGACGCGGCCGCCGACGACGGGGCCCACGCGGCCGGCCGCCCTCGCCGAGGTCTGGCCGGCCGCGCATCCGTTCCCCATGCCGGGGTACCTGCCGGACGGCTCGGCGTACCGGCCCCAGCGCATCCTCGACCCGACGACCTCCGTCGGGCTCGCCACCGGTCCGGACGGGTCCCGTACCGCCCTGGTCGTCGTCTCCGGCGCCGGGGTACGGACGCTCCAGTTGGAGCGGTCCCCGCTGTACCAAGGGATCGGCGCCACCACCGATCGACTGTTCTGGATGCTCACGGCGACCGACGCCGCCGGCCACCCGAGCGTCGGGCTGTGGACCGCACCCCGGGCCGGTGGCCCGGTGACCCGGCTGAGCGCCGACGTCGGGCTGCCGTTGCTGCTCGGCTCGGCGTACGACCTCTCCGCGGTCGGCGACCGGCTGTACTGGACCTCGGCGTACCCGGGCACCGGCCGGACCGAGCTGCGCTCCATCCCGCTGACCGGCGGCCCGGTCCGGGTCGAGCCGCTCCCGGGGAGCTGGGCGATGTCGGCGTGGCCCTGGCTGGTGAGCGCGCCGGACCCGGACGACCCCGCCACCCGGCTCTACAACACGCGGACCCGCACGACGGT
>VAXX01000055.1:7345-9150 GCA_005885115.1 Actinomycetota bacterium
GTTGCTGGTACCGGCGGGCGGCGCCGGTGGGATCGGTGCCCGCCTGGTCCTGTACGACCTGGCCACCGCCCGTACGGTCGGCGTCGCCCCGAACGTCAGCAACGCGTACGGTGACGCGACCCACCTGTGGTGGTCGGTCGGCGACAACGAAACGCTCTCCTGGTACGGCCTGGATCTGCGGACCCTCGGATAGCGAGACGTCCGACGAATTGACCTTTCGCGAGGCGGAAGTTCGGCCCGGGATCGGCCAGGGAGGTTGACTGGTCCGATCACTCCAGTGCTTACTTGGCATTGACACTTGTCGCTTGAGTACACCAACTCCCGACCTCACAGTGAGGTGATCGATGAAACGCAGCCAGATCGCGTTACTGGCGCTCGTCGCCCTCGGGTCGACCGTCGCCTTCGCCGGAGCCGCCATGGGTAGCGCCGCACCCGTGGGCCGGCCCTGGATGAACAAGGCGCTGACGCCCGATCAACGCGCCAGAGCGCTCGTCGCGTCGATGACGCTGGACGAGAAGGTCCTGCAGATCCACATGATGGACACCTCGGCGCATCCGCGTGAGGTGCAGGCGATCCCGCGCCTCGGCATTCCCGCATTCAAGATCACGAACGGACCGGCCGGCGCCGGCCCGGGGGACAGCACCTCGGCCCAGCCGGCGACCGCGCTGCCCTCAGCGCTCGGGCTCTCCGCGTCCTGGGACCCGAGCATGGCCACCCAGTTCGGCACCATCGCCGGTACCGAGGTCGCCGACCGGGCCGAGAACGTGCTCGAGGCGCCCGGCGTGAACATCACCCGGGTACCCCGCAACGGGCGCAACTTCGAGTACTTCGGCGAGGACCCGTACCTGTCCGGGCAGCTCTCGGTGAACGAGGTCAAGGCGGTACAGGCGCAGGGCACCCTGGCCGAGGTGAAGCACTTCGCCGCCAACAACCAGGAGAACCAGCGCAAGACGATCAACGTCGCGGTGGACGAGCGTACCCTGCGGGAGATCTACCTCCCGGCCTTCGAGGCCACCGTGAAGCAGGGCGACGTGGCCGCTGTGATGTGCGCGTACCCGAAGGTGAACGGCCAGTTCGGCTGCGAGAACACCCATCTGCTCAAGGACATCCTGCGCGGTGACTGGGGCTTCCAGGGGTTCGTGCAGTCCGACTACACCGCGACGCACAGCACGGTCGCGGCCGCCAACGCGGGCCTGGACCTGTCGATGAAGCACGACTTCTACGGCACCCCGACCAAGACCGCGGTACAGAACGGCACGCTCAAGATGTCCGTCCTAGACGGGCTGCTGATCCACCGCTTCACCCAGATGTTCAAGTGGGGCTTCTTCGACAACCCGCCGAAGAAGAAGCCGATCCCGGCCAAGGCCGACGGGGCGGTGGCCCGGCAGATCGCCGAGCAGAGCGCGGTGCTGTTGAAGAACACCGGTAACCAGCTCCCGCTGCCGACCAGCGGGCTGAAGAACATCGCGGTCATCGGCCCGTACGCCACCGCCGCGATGACCGGTGGCAACGGCAGCTCGAAGGTCAGTCCGCTCTACACGGTCTCCCCGGTGACCGGCATCAAGAACGTGGTCGCCAGCAGCACGCAGGTGACCCTCAACGACGGCAGCAGCACCTCGTCCGCGGCCGCCGCGGCGCGGGCCGCCGACGTCGCGGTCGTCATGGTGGGCAACCGGGACCACGAGGGCGGCGACCGGTCCAGCCTGTCGCTGGACGGAAACCAGGACGCGCTGATCTCCGCGGTCGTCGCGGCCAACACCCACACCATCGTGGTACTCAAGACCGGTGGCCCGGTGCTCATGCCG
>VAXX01000056.1 GCA_005885115.1 Actinomycetota bacterium
AGTTCTTCAACAACACGGCGTACACGCCCGACTTGGACAAGATCTCCGTCAACTAGAACGGGGACCGTGGCTTCGGGGGCCGGCCGGCGGGGCCGGCCCCCGAAGTCTTCCCGCGGCTCCGCTTGTCCTAGAGCGGATTGCGGGCGGTCTTGAGCTCGCTGAACTCGGGTACCGCCGACAGCAGCCGGACGGCGTCGAACAGCTTCTCGGCCGCCTCGCCCTCCGGGACCGGTACCACGACCGGGCCGAAGAAGCCCGGACCGTCGCCGATCGCGAGGATGGGGCTGCCCGCCTCGGTACCGATCCGGTCCTGCCCCTCGTAGTGGCTCTCCACCAGGTACTCGTCCATCTGCGCGTCGTCCGCCTGGGACAGCAGGTGGTCCGGCAGCCCGGCGTCCTCCAGCGACTCCAGGATGACCCGGTCGTCGATCTCCCGGTGCTCGCCGTGGATCCGCCGGCCCAGCTCGGCGTAGAGCCGCTCCATGACCTCGGTGTCGTACTTCTCGTCCACCGCCACCAGCAGGCGGGCCAGCCGGCGGCCGCCCTCCTGCCGGGCCCGCGCCGGTCCGGCGATCGGCTTGTCCTCGTTCAGGATGGCCAGGCTCATCAGCCGCCAGTCGATGGTCAGGCCCCGGGCCTCGGTGACCGCCATCAGCCAGCGCGAGGTGCGCCAGGTGAACGGGCAGCTCGGGTCGAACCAGAAGGTGACGTCGTCGCTCATGCTGAAAGTGAACCATCGGGCGCCCACACCGCGAACGCGCACCCCTCGGAGGATCCCCAGGGGTGCGCGTTCGCGGATGGTCAACCGGCGGCGCCGCCGACGGCGAGGAGGTTTCCCTCCGGTACGACGATGGGTGCTCGGCGGACGGCGAGCCGGGCCCGGGCCTGGGCCCGCCGCTCCGGAGTGTTGTCGATGGTGGCCCGGTACGCGTCGGCGGTCCGGGCGGCGATGCCGGTCCAGTCGTAGCGGCTGCGGACCATGGTGCGGGCCTGGTGGGCCATCCGCCGTGCGGTCGGGTTGTCGGCCAGCAGGGTGGAGACCGCCTCGGCCAGGGCTTCGGGATTCTTGGCGGGGAAGGTCAGGCCGGTGATGCCGGGCTCGACGATCTCGGCGAGGCCGCCGGTGGCGGCCACGGCCAGTGGTGCGCCGGCCGCCGCGGCTTCCAGGGCGACCATGCCGAAGGGTTCGTAGATGGACGGTACGACGACGGTGTCGCTGGCGGCGAAGGTCGCCGCCAGGTCGTTGCCGACGAAGCCGGCGAAGTGTACGTGCCGGTCCAGCCTGAGCCGGGATACCTCCGCCTGCAGTTCGGGTTTGTAGGGCCCGTCACCGGCGACGACCAGGCGTAGACCGGGGTGCCGGTCACGCAGTTCGGGAAGGGCGTGGACGAGGTGCTGGACGCCCTTCTCGTACACCAGCCGGCCGGCGAAGCCGATCATCGGGCCGGTGTCGGCGTAGCGGGCCCGGGCCCGCGCCACCGCGCGCGGCGCAGCCTGCCAGATCGGTGCGTGTACCCCGTTGGGGATCACCGTGATCTGCTCCTCGGACAGGTCGAGCAGGTGGGCGACCTCCCAGCGCATGTACCCCGAGCAGGTGATGACGTGGGCCGCTTCGTGGCCCAGCCAGTACTCCACGGTGTGGATGGTGCGGTTCATCTCCTCGGGCAGCCAACCCTGGTGGCGACCTGCCTCGGTGGCGTGGATGGTCGCGACGAGCGGGACGCCGAGGTGGTCCCGGAGCGTGACGGCGGTGTGGGTGACCAGCCAGTCATGCGCGTGGATGAGGTCGTACGTGTCGGTGAGGGTGGCGTGCAGCGCCGCCCGGGTAAGGGCGTGGTTGAACGCCATCGTCCAGGCCAACAGGGATGGCGTGGCCAGGGGGAAGGTGGGCGGGTCTTCGGGGGCGCGGACGACGCGTACCCCCTCGCGGATCTCGTCGAGCGGCGCGTCGCCGGCGTGGCGGGTCACCACGGTCACCTGGTGTCCGGCGGCGGCCAGCGAGGTGGCCAGCGCGTGGACGTGGCGGCCGAGGCCGCCAACCAGGACCGGTGGGTACTCCCACGACAGAATCAACACCCGCAGTGGACGTCCTGACTCGGCGGTGACTTCCTCCGTCTCTGGCACCAGCGCCTCCCTCATTTCTGTCGTGGTGGCGGCCGCACCCCCCGGTTGGCATGCTGAGCCAGGCACCGGACGTGGTGCCTGGAACGCGGCTGAAAGGGGGTCAGTGCCCATCTTCGTCCCAACCCGTGTACGTGGGAAGACACCGGTATTTCACATACGTAAAGCACGTTGCACGCGCAGGACCTCCGCCACCGACCAGGCCTGGAACGGACAGCCGGTGGCCCGGTGCGGCGGGTCGCCGTCGGCGGTCTCCGAGACCGAGCCCAGGCCGTACTCGCGCAGGTGCGCGGTCAGGCCGCTGAGCAGATCCGCGATCGGCTGTCCGGCGGCGCGCCGGGCGTCGGCGTACGGGCCGATCAGCCAGGGCCAGACGGTGCCCTGGTGGTACGCCTGGTCCCGGCTGGTCGAGTCGCCCCGGTGCAGCCCCCGGTAGCCGGGGGCGTCCGGCGCCAGGGTACGCAGCCCGAGCGGGGTCAGCAGCGGATGGACCGCCGGGGGTACGGGCTGGCCGTGCAGCGGGGCGCCGGGCAGGGCGTACGCCAGCACCTGGTTCGGCCGGACCAGGTCGCTGTCCGGATCGAGTACGTCGGCGAGCCAGCCGCCCGGCACCGGGTACCGCTTCCGGAACGCCTCGGACGCCTGCGCGTGTTGCGCGCGTACCGGCTCGGGGTCCGTTCCGGCCCGCTCCCGCAACCCGGCCAGGACGCTCAGCGCATTGATCCATAGCGCGTTGACCTCCACCGGCTTGCCGATCCGCGGCGTGACCGGGACCCCGTTGATCCGGGCGTCCATCCAGGTCAGAGCGTAGCCAGGCAACCCTTGCGAGAGCAGGGAATCAGAGGATTCCACGTGGATGTCGTAGGCGGTGCCGCGCAGGTGCGCCGCGTAGATCGTTTCCAGCGCGGGCAGCAGCTCGACGCCGAGGCCGTAGTCGCCGGTGGCCGAGCAGTACCCGTCGACCGCCTGGACGAACCAGAGCGTGGCATCGACGGTGTTGTACTCGAGCTGGCCGGTGTCGGCGGTGTTGGCCAGCAGCCCGTCGTGCAGCGTGGCCGCGTACCGGCGCAGCAGTTCCCGGCCCTGCGCCGCCCGTCCGGTGGCCAGGAACAGCCCGGGGAAGGAGATCATCGTGTCCCGGGACCACGTGCCGAACCAGGGGTACCCGGCGACCACGTCCGGCCCCTGCACGATGAACGCGTCGGCGGCCAGGCGCAGTTGCGCCTCGGTACCGTCGGCCGCCCCGGCGGTCAGCTCGGCGGCCCGGGCCCGGGCGGCGGCCACGATGACGGTTGCCGGCGGCGGGGGTTCGGCACCCGCCCACGCGGTCACCTCGGCGACCTCGCCGGCCGACAGGTCGGCGACGAACGCGCCCGCGTACCACAGGTCCTCCCGCGGGTTGAGCCCGCGCGCCTCCTCCTCGCGCAGGTACGCGCCGCGGTACCACTCGCCGCCCGGGGTCCAGCCCGGCCCGGCCAGCCGGTAGGCGCCCTCGACCACCACCCCGTCCGCGGTGGCCTCGGTGGCCAGCGGCCCGTCGCCGAAGCGCTCCCCGTGCGCGTCCCGCCAGGTGCACAGCGCCTCCAGCCGCAGCCGGACCGGTCCACCGGCCAGCACGCGGTGCACCACGCCGAGCGTCGATTGTCCGGGTACCATGGCCAACTCGCGTTCCAGTACGAGGTCGCCGACCCGCCACCGCCACCGGGGCAGCCCGTCGGTCAGGTCGAAGCGCTCCAGGTGTGCGTGCCCGGCCGGGGAGACGACACCGGGGCCCCACTCGTGGGTACCGAGCTGGACGCGGGCACCGGACGGCAGCTCGAGGACCGGGTCGAGACTGGCCAGCCCGACGTTGCGGAGGGCGGGCCGGTCACCGGCGACGACGAGGAGGGCATGGTAGCGACGGGTACGCAGGCCGGCGACGGTACCCATGGCGTAGCCACCCCGGCCGTCGGCCACCAACCACTCCCGGCTCGCCCCCTCGGTGAGGGAACCGCAGGTCTGTGAGCCCAGGATGATCGACACGAAGTTCGCTCCTTCGAAACACGCACCAGGGAGAATGTCGCACATGAGGCGTACCGGGGCCCGGACGTGAGCGGTAGGGCCGAGAAGGATCGGCTGGCGGCGGCGGACGCGGGGACCGACCCGTGGCGGGACTGGGGCCCGTACCTCGCCGAGCGCGCCTGGGGCACGGTCCGCGAGGACTATAGCGAGTGGGGTGCCGCCTGGGACTACTTCCCGCACGACCACGCCCGGTCCAGGGCGTACCGGTGGAACGAGGACGGCCTCGGCGGCATCTGCGACGACCAGCAGCGCTTCTGTTTCGCGCTGGCCTTCTGGAACGGCCGCGACCCGATCCTCAAGGAGCGGATCTTCGGGCTGTCCGGGCCGGAGGGCAACCACGGCGAGGACCCCAAGGAGTACTGGTGGTACCTGGACTCGACGCCGACCCACTCCTGGATGCGCTGGCGGTACCACTACCCGCAGGCCCGGTTCCCGTACGCCGAACTGGCCCGGGTCAACCGGGAACGCGGCCGGGGCCAGCCCGAGTACGAGCTGGTCGACACCGGCGTGTTCGACGGGAGCCGGTACTGGGCGATCACCGCGGACTACGCCAAGGCCGGCCCGACCGACATGTGCGTCCGGGTGCGCCTGGAGAACCGGGGGCCCGAGGCGGCCACCATCCACGTACTGCCGACGCTGTGGTTCCGCAACACCTGGGGCTGGGGGCTGCCCGGGCGCGGTGACCCGCCGAAACTGGTGGCCGAGGGGCCCCGGCTGGTCGGCGAGCACCAGCGGCTGGGCCGGGTGGTGCTCACCGGGGCCGGCGAGCCGACCCCGCTGGTGTGCGACAACGAGCACAACGCGGTACGGCTGTGGGGGCTGCCCAACCGCTCGCCGTACCCCAAGGACGGGATCAACGACTTCGTGGTGGACGGCCAGCCCACGG
>VAXX01000057.1 GCA_005885115.1 Actinomycetota bacterium
CGGTGGAGAAGAAGCCGCTCAACCACTTCCTGCCCGGTACGCCGGTGCTGTCCTTCGGTACCGCCGGCTGCAACCTGGCCTGCCGGTTCTGCCAGAACTGGGACATCTCCAAGTCCCGCGAGATCGACACGCTCAGCTCGGAGGCCTCGCCGGAGGCGCTCGCCCAGACCGCGGTCCGGCTCGGCTGCCGCAGCGTGGCGTTCACGTACAACGATCCGGTGATCTTCATGGAGTACGCGATGGACGTCGCGGACGCCTGCCGGGCGGTCGGGGTCAAGGCGGTGGCGGTCAGCGCGGGGTACATGAACCCGGCGCCCCGCGCCGAGTTCTACCAGCACATGGACGCCGCCAACATCGACCTTGACCACGCTGCTCATCCCCGGCCACAACGACTCGCCGGAGGAGATCGCGCGGGAGTGCGACTGGTACGCCGAGCACCTCGGGCCGGACGTGCCGCTGCACTTCTCGGCGTTCCACCCGGACTTCAAGATGCGCGACGTCCCGCGTACCCCGCCGGAGACGCTGCGGACGGCCCGGCGGATCGCGCGAGAGCGCGGCCTGCGCTACGTCTACACCGGAAACATCCACGACCCGGACGGCCAGACCACGACCTGCCCGGGCTGCGGAGCGGTCGTGGTCGAGCGGGACTGGTACGTCATCCGGCGGTACGAGCTGACCGACACCGGTACGTGTGTCCACTGTGGACAGCAGCTCCCCGGGGTGTACGCGGGTCCGGTCGGCACCTGGGGACCGCGCCGGCTGCCGGTCCAGCCGGTGTCGCAGATGAGCTGACTGTGATACACCGGTCACCGTGCATGACCGCAGGGGTGATCATTGATGCCGCAGAGCCACCGTCCGACCAGCTCCGTACCGGGGCGGCGGGTGCGCCAGCCGGCCGTGGCCGGCAAGTTCTACCCGGCCGACCCGGATGACCTGGCCCTGCTCGTGGACCAGTTGCTGGACACCGTGCCAGGGTCGGGCGAGGCGGGCGGGTCGGCGGCGTACGTCGTTCCACACGCCGGGTACCGCTACTCCGGACCCACCGCGGCGCACGTGTACGCCGGGCTGCGCGGCACCGGCCCGGGTACGGTCGTGCTGCTCGGACCGGCGCACTACGTACCGGTACGCGGCGCTGTCGTACCGGCGGCGCAGTGCTGGGCCACCCCGCTGGGGGAGGTACCGGTGGACACCGACCTGGTACAGGCGCTGGCCCGGGACGGGCACGTCGCCGTCGACGACATGCCCTTCGTACCGGAGCACTCGCTGGAGGTACAGCTACCGTTCCTGCAACGCTCCCGTGGGGACGGGCTGCGGGTACTGCCCATCGCGGTCGGACAGTCCACTGTGGACGATGTGGTGCTGACGCTGGGTGCGATCGCCGAGGCGGTACCGGATGCGGTGCTGATCTGCAGCACCGACCTGTCGCACTACCAGCCACAGGCGGTGGCCGACACGCAGGATGCCCGTACCACTCAGGCAGTTCTTGAACTGGCCGCGGAGCGGATCGGCCCGCGCGACGCCTGCGGCGTCTTCGCCCTGCGCGGCCTGGTGGGTTGGGCCCGCCACCAGAAGCTGCGCCCCCGGCTGCTCTACCGCTGCACCTCCGCGCAGACCGGCGGCAGCCCGGACCGGGTCGTCGGGTACGCCGCCATCGCCTTGGCCCAGCCTCGGTAGGCCCTAGTACTCCTCGTCGTCCAACTCGACGACCTGCGCCTGTTCGAGGGCGTCCCAGTCGCTGACCTCCGGGTCCCGGCTCACCTCGGGCGGGGACTGCCGGGCGGACTCCAGCGGGTCGGCCGGTTCGGCCTGTTCGACGGCGTCCGCGTCGGGTGCCTCGATGTCCCGTTCGTCCGGGTTGAGGATCGGGCTCGACGTGGCGGTCTCGGGATCGGTCATCGGGGCCCCCTTCCGGACTCCACCGTAGTGCGGCATCCGGGCTCCCGTACCCAGGATGACAGCCGCGACACCGGGTACGCGATACTTCGCAACGACAGGACAGCGTGGTCCCACCCCGCCGTCACGCACCGAAGGAGCATGGGATGCCTATCGCCTCCCCCGAGGTCTACGCCGAAATGCTCGACCGCGCCAAGGCCGGCGCGTTCGCGTACCCGGCGATCAACATCACCTCGTCGCAGACGCTCAACGCCGCGATCCGCGGCTTCGCGGACGCCGAAAGCGACGGCATCATCCAGGTATCCACCGGTGGTGCCGAGTACCTGTCGGGCCCGACCGTGAAGGACATGGTGACCGGGGCGAGCGCCCTGGCCGCGTTCGCCCACGAAGTCGCCAGGAAGTACCCGGTCAACATCGCCCTGCACACCGACCACTGCCCGCAGGACAAGCTGCCCGGCTTCGTCCTGCCGCTGCTGGAGATCTCCAAGCAGCGGGTCGCCAACGGTGAGCCGCCGCTGTTCCAGTCGCACATGTGGGACGGCTCGGCGGTACCGCTGGACGAGAACCTGCGCATCGCCCAGGACCTGCTCGCCCAGTGCGCCGCCGCGCACGTGGTGCTGGAGATCGAGGTCGGCGTGGTCGGCGGCGAGGAGGACGGCGTCGCGCACGAGATCAACGAGAAGCTGTACACCACCGTCGAGGACGGGCTGGCCATGGTCGAGGCCCTCGGGCTCGGCGAGAAGGGCCGGTACCTGGCCGCGCTGACCTTCGGCAACGTGCACGGGGTCTACAAGCCGGGCAACGTCAAGCTGCGCCCGGAGATCCTCAAGCACGTCCAGGACGCGGTCGCCGGCAAGTACGGCAAGGAGAAGCCGCTGGACCTGGTCTTCCACGGCGGCTCCGGCTCACTGCTGTCGGAGATCCGCGAGGCGCTGGACTACGGCGTGGTGAAGATGAACGTCGACACCGACACCCAGTACGCGTTCACCCGCCCGACCGCGGCGCACATGTTCACCAACTACGACGGCGTCCTGAGGGTCGACGGCGAGGTGGGCAACAAGAAGGCGTACGACCCGCGCACCTGGGGCAAGGCCGCCGAGGCCGGGATGGCCGCCCGGGTCACCCACGCGTGCGAGGACCTCCGGTCAACGGGTACCACCATCGGTAAATGAGCCATCGGTAAGTAGGGCGACGGCCTGGTCCACGTCGGAAAGGACGTGGACCAGGCCGGACTGGTCTCCGGCCGGCGTGGTCGACAGCAGGCTGCGCAGCAGATCCGGGACGCCGTTCGACCAGTACGCCGCGTCGAGGAACACGTACGGGCCGCTGCCCCCGTCGGTGACGTAGAAGGTCTTGGTCGCGGCCTGGAAGACCTCCTGGACGGTACCGGCCCGGCCGGCGGCGAAGACGATCCCGCCGCGCGCCAACCGCAGGATGGTGTCCTCGCGGATCGCGTTGGAGAAGTACTTGGCGATCCGGCCGGCGAACAGGTTGGCCGGCTCGTGCCCGTACAACCAGGTCGGGATGGACAGGCCGCCGTCCCCGCCGGGGAACGTCGTCCGGACCTCCAGCGCCGCCGCCGTGTACGCGTCGTGGTCGCGGAAGTCCGGCGCGGTGGCCAGCAGGTCGATCGCGTCGGTCAGCCCCGCCAGGGTCGCGGTGGCCAGGTAGGCGCCCAGGTTGGCCGCCTCCATCACGCCCGGGCCACCGCCGGTGACCACCAGCCGCCCGGCCCGGGTGAGCTGCCAGCCCAGCGTCGCGGCCAGCCGGTACGCCACCGAGCCGCGCAGTTCCGCGTGCCCGCCCATGACGCCGACGATCGAGGCCGGGCCGTGCCTGGCGAGCCAGCCTGTGGTCGCGTCGGCCAGCGCGTTGTCGATCCCGCTGTCGTGCAGCCGCTGGGCGAGCGCCTCCCGGATGTCGGGTACGGCGCCGCCGTGGGCCTTGAAGTGCTCGTACACCACGGTGTCGTACATGCCGGCGAAGCCGTGCTCGGTGAACCCGGCCGCGAGGTCGTCGGCGGCGTAGAGGGCGCCGGGCATCGTCGGGTACGGCAGGTCGACGAACGCGGGTACCACGTGGGCGCCCCGGCGTACCAGGTCGGCCTCCACCTCCCGGGAGGTGAACCGGCAGCCGACGAACAGCGCGCCGGCGACCTCGACCCCGGACAGGTCGGGCGGGTCGGTATCCAGTCGCAGCCCCTGTACGGCCAGGCCCGCCAGGGTACCGGCGGCCAGGTGCAGGTCCAGTTCGGCGCGGGACTCGATCTCGTCGGGGGAGTCGTCGTGCGGTTCGATGACCTCGAGCGGCGGCGGTGTCGGCACGTCCTCAATCCTCGCAGGGCACGGCGAGAGCCCGGCGGCGGCAGCCACCGGGCTCTCCTTACCGGGTCCTGGGGAGGCTCCGGACTTTTATTTGTACTCCGGTGTCACAACGGCTAACACCGCCGGTCGCGTGAGCAACGACTCAGCTTTTCAGCCGACGAAACCGGCGAACGGAGGGCGGGAAGGGGTTGAATGAGCGGTATGCACAGTCTGTTGCCGCAGCCGCCGGCCACCCTCCTGCCGGCCGACGAGCCGGCCGCGACCGCGCTGGCCCACGCCACGCCGGGTAGGGAAGCCGAGGTGGCGGCCCATTTCCCGACGTACAGCGGGGCCTGGGCGGCGCTGGCCCGGGGCGCCTTCGACGCCGGTGAACCGGTGGCCGCGTACGCGTACGCCCGCACCGGCTACCACCGGGGCCTGGATCAGCTGCGCAAGGCCGGCTGGCGCGGTGCCGGGCCGGTGCCCTGGTCGCACGAGCCCAACCAGGGCTTCCTGCGCTGCCTGCACCTGCTCGCCCTCGCCGCGGACGCGATCGGGGAGAGCGACGAGGCGGCCCGGTGCGCCCAGTTCCTCCGCGACTGCGACCCCTCGGCCGCCGACGCCCTGACCGGCTGAATCAGAGCCCTTCGGCGACGGCGGCCGCCACCCGGAGCCAGGCTTCCCGGGTGGCCGAGGACAGCAGCCCGTACCGGATCGGCTCACCCGAGTCGATCAGCCGCTCGTAGGGTGCGAGCAGGACCGCCCGGGTACGCGCGGCGAAGTGCCGCTGGATCGCCGGTAGGTCGATGTCCTTGCGGCTGGGCGGCATGGATACCACGGTGACCGCCTGCCGGACCAGCCGTTGCCGGCCGGACTGTTCGAGATGGTCGAGCATCCGGGCGGCGGTTTCCGCCGAGTCGTTGCGGGCCGACATGGTGACCACGAGCTGGTCGGTGGCGTCGATCGCGGCCTGCCAGTTGGCCGCCCGTACGTTGTTCCCGGTGTCCACCATGATCAACTTGTAGAACCGGCTGACCACTTCCCGGATGTCGGCGAACGCCGCCGAGGTCAGCATCTCCCCGGCGGTCGCCGACTCGTCGCTGGCCAGGACGTCGAACATCCCCTCGCCCTGGGCCCGGACGTACTGCGACAGGTCGCCGACCCGACCCCGGGCGCCCCGGAAGTGATCGAGGTCGCGCAGCAGGTCCCGCACCGTACGCGAGTGGAAGTCCTGCTGCGCCCGCATCCCGAGGGTGCCCTGCGTCTCGTTGTTGTCCCAGGCCAGGATGTACCCGCCGCGCTTCTGCCCGAAGCCCGCCGAAGTTGCGCCGGACCATCTCGACGTCCTGGGTGATCTCCCGTTCGTGCTGGCCCGGCGCCAGCTTGACCAGCCCGAACGTCGCGTTGCGCATGGCACCGCGCACCCCGGTCACCGCGACCGGGTCCGGTGGCCGCACCGCCCGCCGCCGGGCGAACTCCTCGGCGGTCGGGATCAGCGGATCATGGTGCCAGGACTCCGCCGGGGTGGGCGAGGGCGTGGGGACCCGGCGCTCGCCGGGCCCGGTCGCCGGACCGGCGCCGTTGGCGGGCGCCTGCGCCGCCGGTGGTCGCGGGTGTGGCGGGGGTACGGGCGGGGCCACCGACGGCTGCCGGGGCGGCAACGGCGCCACGGCCGGGGCGATCGCGGGCCGGGTTCCGTTCGTGGCCGCCTCGGACGGCTCGGGCCGCTGTGGTGGCTGCGCCCACGGCGAGGCCGGAGTCGGCGGTACCTGCTCGGGCGGTGTCTCGCCGGCGGGGGCCGGGCCGAACGGCCGGACGGTCGTCGACGGCGGCTCCGGCGCTGGTGGCGCCTCTGCGGGCGGCACCGTGGGCGGCGCCGTGGGTGGCGGTGCCGTTGGTGGG
>VAXX01000058.1:0-5174 GCA_005885115.1 Actinomycetota bacterium
AGGCTGGTGGCAACCCAGCCGAGCAGACCGAACAGCAACAGCCACGGGGGTACCCGCCGGAGCTGCGCCACCAGCCGGAGCGTGAGGTAGGGCTGGGCGAGCAGGAGTACGGACGCGCCGATGCTCAACGCCGGTGGCGGGGTCGGCACGAACCGGCGGACCACCTCGAGTACGGTCAGCACCGCCATCGCGCTGAACACGAGCGTGACGTCGCGTTGCAACGGGTCGCGCCGTGCCACGTATCCGCTCAGCGCCCGGGCGAAGACCAGCACGAACAGCGCCTCGATGAACAAGGTCTCCACCGGCGCCACCGCCCCCTCAGCCGCCCTTACCGTACAGCACTAAAGCGTGCTTAACGGGCATTTTGCACAGGCATCTCCGGCGTTGCCCAGCACGGATGATCTTTCCAGTGCGCGGAATGTGCGAAGTGACGAGGGTTCCACGGGCTGTATCGATGTGGATACCCTTTGTGCGCATCCCCTTTTGCCGTCCCTGAGAGGATCACTGTGGACCGACGGTCCTGGCTTCCCGAAGACCTTCGCGCCTACCACCGCGGCCTGCTCATGCGGCTGCTGGCCGACGAAGGTCCGGTGACCCGCCGGCAACTGGCCGAGCGCAGCGGCCTGAGCATCCCGACCACCGCCTCGATCGTCAGCGAGCTGCTGACCAGCGGGTACGTCACCGAGTCGATGTCCTCCGACCGGGGCGCCGCGCGCGGTCCCCGGGCCGGGCTGATCGCCATCGTCCGGCACGGACACGTCGTGGTCGGGGTGGACGTGTCCGGTACCCGGGTCCGGCTGGGCCTGTGCGACCTGTCCGGCGTGGCGTCGGAGGTGGTGCGGGTACCGGTGGACCGGCAGGCCGGGCCGGACGAGGTACTGGAGACGGCGGTGGCCGCCGCCGCCCCGCTGGTCCGGTCGGCCGGCAAGCGGCTGCTCGGGTTCGGCGTGGCCGTACCGGGGCCGGTCGACCCGGACGGCCGGCGGCTGATGCACTCGCTGGCCCTGGACTGGCGGGACGTACCGGTGGCCGAGCGCTTCGAGCGGGCCTACGGGACCGTCGCGGCCGTGGAGTACAACGTGCGCGCGATGGCCCGCGCCGAGGCCCGGTACGGGCTGGGCCGGCGCGCGGACAACCTGCTGTACCTGCACCTGGGCGAGAGCCTCGGGGTGGCGTACCTGGTCGACGGGCTGGCCTTCCGGCAGGGTACGCACGGCGTTTCGGAACTGGGCCACCACCAGGTACGGGCGGACGGGCCGCGGTGCTCGTGCGGCGCGGTCGGCTGCCTGGAGGCCGTCCTGGGCAGGGAGTACCTGCTGACCCGGATCCGGGAGGCCGGCGCGCGCAGCCCGGTGCTGGCCAAGCTGGTCCGGCGGGCGACCCGCCCGCTGGAGGTCCTGGACAGCGGCGTACAGGCCGACGACCCGGTGGCCATCGAGATCAGCGACGAGGTGACCGGGCACCTCAGCGGCGCCATCGCCATGAGCATCAACATCTTCAGCCCGTCCCGGGTGGCCCTGGGCGGGGCGCTCGCCAGCGCGCCGAAGGACTTCTTCGGCCGGCTCCAGGAGGAGACGCTGACCCGGGTCAGCCGGATCCTGCGCGACCAGGTGACGATCGACCGGGCCAGCATCGGCCGGTACCCCGGCGTGCTCGGCGCCGGCACGGTGGCGCTGGACCGGCTGTTCTACCGCGACCACCCACCCACGCCGGCCGTCCGGGGCAGCCGGCGGATCCCGCCGCAGTGGGCCACGGCGGCGACCGCCCGGACCTGAGCGTTTATCACCGGCCGCGCCGGGAACCCGGGAGTAATGGTTGGTTTCATCGTGGCGCTGCTGGTGATCTGGGCGATCCTGGCCGTACTGGGCCTGGTGGTCAAGGGGCTGTTCTGGCTGTTCTTCATCGGCCTGTTCCTGTTCCTGGCCCCCGGCGCGATCGGCTACGTCCGCCGGCCCGCCTGACGGCGCGGGGCTGGAGTGCGGGGAGCCGGTCGGCGACCCGTCGAAGGTCGCCGGCCGGCCCGCGCACCCCTTGGGCGCCGTGCGGGCACCTGAGATGATCTGGCTGTGCAGAAACTGACCAGTGTGAAGCTGCCCCGCCCGGCGGGGCCGTACAGCCACGTGGCGGTGGCCGGTGGACTGGTGTTCACCGCGGGTTTCGGCCCGCAGGACCCGGACACCAACGCGGTGCCCGAGGGCATCGAGGCACAGACCGAGGCGGTCATCCGCAACGTCGAGCGGGCCCTGGCCCAGGTCGGTTGCGCGCTGGCCGACGTGGTGAAGGTGACCGCGCATCTGGCTTCCCTGGCCGACTTCCCGGCGTACAACGCGGTGTACGAGCGGCTGTTCCCGGCGCCGTACCCGGTCCGGACCACGGTCGGCTCGGAGCTCAACGACATCCTCGTGGAGATCGACGTGGTCGCGGCGCTGCCGTGAGCCTGCTCGACCTGGCCGCCGTGGGTCGGCTGCGGGCGGAGCCGGTCGACTGGCGGTACAAGGGAATGCCGCCGGACGTGTCCACTGTGGATGGTCTGATCGGCCGGCGGGTACCGGTGGACGGGTTCACCTCGCCGGTCGCCGTCCTGCGCGAACCGGCGCTGCGGGCCAACCTCGACACGTACGCCCGGTTCTGCGCCGGGCACGGGCTGGACTTCGCACCGCATGTCAAGACGACGATGGCGCCGCAGGTGGCCGCCGCGCAGGCGCGGCTGGGCGCCTGGGGGTTCACCGTCGCGACCGTGGCGCAGGCGCGGGTACTGCGGGCCTTCGGGGCGCGGCGCATCCTCATCGGGCACGCGGTGGTCGACCCGGCGGCGGTCCGCTGGCTGGCCGCCGAACAGGAGCACGCCGAGATCGCCTGCTGGGTCGACTCACCGTCCACTGTGGACATTCTGGCCGGACACGACATCCCGGTCTACGTCGAGCTCGGGGCGGCGGGCGGACGCACCGGCGCGCGCGGGGTGGCGGCCGCGGCCGAGGTGGTACGGGCGGTCCGCGCGACGCCCGGACCGCGGTTCGCCGGCGTCAGCGGTTACGAGGGTACGTACGGGCGGGACCGCTCCCCGTCCTCGGTTTCCGCCGTCCGGGCCTACCTGCGCGACCTGGTGGCGCTCGCGCGTACCGTCGACGCACCGGTGGTGACCGCGGGCGGCAGCGCCTATCCGGACCTGGTCGCCGAGGAGTTCGCCGAACTCGGTGCCGGCGTCGGCAAGGTGCTGCGCTCCGGCGCGTACGTCGCGCACGACCACGGGCACTACGCGCACCTGTCCCCGTTCCCGTTGCAGCCGGCGCTGCGGGTCTGGGCCACGGTCATCGCCGTACCCGAGCCCGGGCTGGCTCTGGTCAACGCCGGCAAGCGCGACGTCTCCTTCGACCTGGACCTGCCGGTACCGCTGGGGGTGCTGCGGGACGGCGAACCGGTACCGCTGACCGGGGTCACCGTGACCGCGCTCAACGACCAGCACGCGTACCTGCACGACCCGGCCGGCGAGCTGCGGGTCGGCGACTGGGTCGAAGCCGGGATCTCCCATCCCTGTACCACCTTCGACCGCTGGCCGGCCCTGCCCCTGGTGGACGCGGACGGGCGCGTCGTGGACCTGATCCGCACGTACTTCTAGTCGAAGAATCGGGCCAGCTCGGTGGCGTCGAGCTCGGGCGCGTCGGTGGGTATCGGGGTCAGGTCGGCGAAGACGCTCACCCCGTCGCAGGAGGCATGCAGCGGGCGCCAACGTGGTGCGCCCGGTCGGGTACAGATGCCTTTGACCGTCTGGACGTCGAGCAGCCGTACGTGCGTCGGGTCGGCGACCGCGTTGATGTGGCCCCACCACGGGCTCATCAGGTGCAGGGTGCCGTCCGGGCGCAGTACCCGGTGACACTCGTCGATGAGCGGCAGGAAGTCGTACAGGTGCTCGATGAGGTGTACGGCGAAGACCGCGTCCACACTGCCCGTCCGGAACGGCAGGGTACGGGACAGGTCGGCGAGGACCGTCACGGCCGGGGTGGGCCGGCGGTCCACCCCGATCGAGCCGTCGTACTGCTTGGTCGTCCCGCAGCCGAGGTCCAGGTGTACGGGTGCGCGCCCGCCGACCCGTACCCGCGACCAGACCGCGTACACCCCGGCGAGCTGGCCGATCAACCGGCGCAGCACCGACAGGGACCCGGCGGACCCGACCTGCCCGGTCAGGTGCGCGACGCCTCCGGAGAACCGCGCCCGCACATCCAGTCCGCGTACCCGATCGTCGTGGCGCAGCATGGCTTCGACCGCCTTCTCCAGCGCGTGGTCGTGCCGGGCCAGGCGTTGCGGAGACGGCGGAGCGGGGGCGATCGGGCCGGGCATAGTTTCCGCGCTACCCCGCCCGGGCGCGTTCTAACGTCGGATCCGCTTCGCTTGCCGGCTCACGCTGCCCGCCGCGACGATGGACTCGTGCGCTTCCTGCCCGGCCTCGCGGTGGAGCCGCCGCCCCGGTACGTCGCGTTCGTCGCCACGCACCTGGAGGCGTTGCGCCGCGACGCGCTCGCCGCACTGGGCGACGAGGCCGACGCCGACCGGCTCTACGCGCAGGTGCTCACCGACGTGGCGCTGCGCTGGCGGTGGCTGGAGTTCGCGCGGTTGCTGCGGCGGCCGGGCGCCGCGCAGCGGTACCTGCACCGGTCGCTGGTCCGCCGTTCGCAGCGCTGGCACACCGAGCTGGTACCGGCGACCGACGACGGTCCGGCGTTCGAGTTCGTGACGTGGCGGACGTACCCGGCCTCGCCGCGCCCGGTGCTGTCCAGCGGAGCCAGCCGGCTCGCCCCGTACCTGCGCCCGGCCGGACGTACCGGGTCCGGGGCGCTGGCCGAAGCGGCCGTGGCCTGGTGGCACGCGTACGAGGTGCACCGGCGGCACCGCTGGATCGCGCTGTCGGTCGTGGTGTTCGGGCTCCTGGTCCTCCTGGTGCGTACGACGGGCTGATCGGGTCAGAACACGACGACCAGGTACATGCTGCTTCCGGTGCTGCCGTTGGGACCCAACGCGACCGGACCGGCCGGGAAGGTCTTCGTGAAGACCTCGAACGAGCGCGGCGTGGACTCGTCGTTGCGGATCTGGGTACCGGTGTCGGTCCAGGTCGAGTCCATCCACGAGCGCCGGCCGATCCGGGTGTCCACCGCGACCGCCACGGTCGCCTGCTGGTTGAT
>VAXX01000058.1:5322-6938 GCA_005885115.1 Actinomycetota bacterium
ACCGCGGTCGCGGAATGCGTTGCGCTGCCGGCGACTCCGGTCACCGTGATGGTGAAGCTACCCGAGGCGCCGGACGGGACCGGTACGGTCAGCACCGAGCTGCTCCCGGCCGCCACCGGGTTGGCGCTGAACGACGGCGTCGAGCCGGAGGGCTGACCGGAGGCGGAGAGCGAGATGCCGCCCGGGGAACCGGATACCACCGCGGTCTTGACGGTGATGCTCGCCGTACCGCCGGGGCTGACCGACTGGCTGGCCGGCGACAGGCTCAGCGAGAAATCGCTCTGGCCGGTGCAGGACTGGGTCGAGGAGTTCGCGGTGACCCGTAGCGCGCCGCCGGTGGTGTTGACGCTGTTCTGCACGCAGTACCCGGCGACGGTGTTGAACAGGACGTCGGTCGGGCTGCCGGTACCGCGCTGGGCGGTCAGGTGGTCGAAGGTGATCCCGCTGGAGTTGTCCGCGATGACCGCCGGCCGCCCGTCGTTGTTCTGGAACCGTACCGAGCTCGCCGTGTAGTGGATCCAGTTGGCGTTGTGGATGTACCAGCCGTACGCCGGGCGGGTACCGATGCTGTTGGGGTTGTAGTTGTTGGGGTCGTTGCTCGGCACGCCGGTGCTGATCGTCCCGCTGCCGCCGGGCACGGTGAGGTTGACGTTGTTGAACGTCACGTTGGTCACCCGGTGGCTGGCGTCGGCGCCGAAGATGGTCGGGCTGAACGGGCCCTTGCCGGTGCCGGTCACGTTGTCGTACGTGATGTTGCTGATCGAGCCGATGCCGGGACTGCCACCGCAGCGTTTGCGGGTACCGATCTTCTGCATGATCGGCGACGCGACCCCGGACATCGTGATGTTCCGGTAGTGCACGTCGGAGATGTTCGACCCGTCCATCGACACCAAGCCCAGGCCCGACTTTCCGGCGCCGGTGATGGTGATCCCGTCGAAGACGTAGTCGGAGAAGTCCCCGCACGTCTCCGACCCGAACATCAAGGCGTTGCAGCACTTGGCGGACAGGTGCGCGTTGGTCACGGTCACGTGGCCGTTGAAGAACTTCTGGCCCAGCGCCCAGTCACTCTTGAACACCAGCGCGTCGTCGTTGGCCGCGTCGGTGATGTTGGTGATGGTGATGTGCTGGGTGTTGATGATGTTCCAGCCGTCCCGGTCGCTGGCCGTCTGAATGTTCAGCCGGTCCGAGGTGACCCCGTCGCAGCCGTTGATGAGCGCGCCGAAGTGGCCGCCCCGCTTGAGGGTGATCCCGCTGAGCGTCAGTCCGTGGCACCGGGTCAGCGAGATGAGCTTGTCGGCCTGGCCCGAGGACGGGTTGCCGACGATGAAGTGGCCGTTGCCGTCCAGGGTGCCGGAGCCGACGAAGGCGATGTTGCTCAGCCCGTCGCCGTAGAACATCGCGTCGTGGAAGTGGCTGTGCCCGAAGTCCTGGAAGCTGTCGTTCGGGTTGGCCTCGGGAGCGTCGTACCCGGAGGACGCGCCGGTCACCGTCGCGCCGCTGTCGAGCATGATGGTGATGTTGCTCATCAGGTGGATGGTGCCACCGGCGAGGTAGGTACCGGCCGGAAACTCGACGGTCCCACCGCCGTGCGTAACGGCGTCGGCGATCGCCTTCTC
>VAXX01000572.1 GCA_005885115.1 Actinomycetota bacterium
GACCTGATCCGCGCCGAGCACCCGGGCGAGGCCGGAATCGTCTACTGCCTGTCCCGCGCATCTGTCGAGAAGACGGCCGAGTTCCTGGCGCACAGTGGCATCCCGGCGCTGCCGTACCACGCCGGGCTCGCTGCCGGGATCCGGACCGCCAACCAGCAACGCTTCCTGCGCGAAGACGGCTTGGTGATGGTCGCCACCATCGCCTTCGGGATGGGTATCGACAAGCCTGACGTACGGTTCGTCGCGCACCTCGACCTGCCCAAGTCCGTCGAGGGCTACTACCAGGAGACCGGCCGGGCCGGCCGCGACGGCCTGGCCGCCACCGCCTGGCTCGCCTACGGCCTCGCCGATGTCGTGCAGCAGCGCAAGCTGATCGACACCTCCGAGGGCGGCGAGGCGCACCGCCGCCGGCTGGGCCGCCATCTGGACGCCATGCTGGCCCTGTGCGAGACCGTCCAGTGCCGGCGCACGCAGCTCCTGGGCTACTTCGGGGAGCGCGCCACCGCGTGCGGCAACTGCGACACGTGCCAGTCCCGCGAGCGTAACCAGAAGTTCGGTGCCGGCCAGTCCATCGACATCCTGCTGGGCCGGTCCACCGAGAAGGTCACCCAGCACCAGCACGACACGCTGAGCGTGTTCGGCGCCGGCGTCGAACTGAGCGAGGCCGAATGGCGCGGCGTCGTACGCCAACTGCTGGCCCAGGGTCTGCTCGCGGTCGAGGGCGACTACGGGACGCTGGTGCTCACCGAGGCGAGCCGGGAGGTGCTGCGCCAGCAGCGCCAGGTGATGATGCGACACGAGCCCGAACGTACCGGGTCCGGCTCGCGTACCCCGAAAACACGCCTGCGCGCGAACCCCGCCACCGACCTGTCCCCGGCCGCCACGGCGCTGTTCGAGCGGCTGCGTGCCTGGCGTGCCGCGACGGCCAAGGAGCAGGCCGTGCCGGCATATGTGATCTTCCACGACTCGACGTTGCGCGAGATCGCCACGGGGTGTCCCACCACCCTGGCTGACCTGGCCCGGATCAGCGGCGTCGGCGAGAACAAGTTGGCCAAGTACGGTCAGCAGATCCTGGAGATCCTCGCGGCCTGACCCGTGGGCCAAGTGGCGGTAGCGGTCCCGGCCGGGCAGGATGGACCGGCCATGACGCTCGCCGACCTGCTGCCCGCCGACACCGGCCCGGACTCCGTCTTCGACGCCTTCGCCGGTTGGGTGACGAAACAGGGACTGGTCCTGTACGCGCACCAGGAGGAGGCGCTCATCGAGGTCGTCTCCGGGGCGAACGTGATCCTCAGCACGCCGACGGGGTCCGGCAAGAGCCTGGTCGCCGCCGGAGCGCATTTCACCGCACTGGCCCAGGGCCGCCGCAGCTTCTATACCGCGCCGATCAAGGCGCTGGTGTCGGAGAAGTTCTTCGCGCTGTGCGACATGTTCGGCGCGGCGAACGTCGGCATGATGACCGGCGACGCGAGCGTCAACGCCGACGCCGACATCATCTGCTGTACCGCCGAGGTACTGGCCAACCTGGCGTTGCGCGACGGCGCGGCGGCCGAGGTCGGCCAGGTGGTGATGGACGAGTTCCACTTCTACGCCGACCCCGAGCGCGGCTGGGCCTGGCAGGTACCACTGATCGAACTGCCTCGGGCGCAGTTCGTCCTGATGTCCGCGACACTGGGCGAGGTCAGCCGGTTCGGCGCCGACCTGACCCGGCGCACCGGCCGGCCGACCGCCGTCGTCAGCAACGCCGAGCGGCCGGTACCGCTGCTGTACTCGTACGTCACCACCCCGCTGCACGAGACGCTCCAAGAGCTGCTCGGTACCCGCCAGGCCCCGGTGTACGTCGTGCACTTCACCCAGGCGGCCGCGCTGGAACAGGCTCAGGCGTTGATGAGCGTCACCGCCGGCTTCGGGCGCACGCTGTCCCGGCTGGTGCGCCACGGCATCGGTGTGCACCACGCCGGCATGCTGCCCCGCTACCGGCGGTTGGTGGAAACGCTGGCCCAGCGCGGCCTGTTGAAGGTGATCTGCGGTACCGACACCCTCGGCGTGGGCATCAACGTGCCGATCCGCACGGTGCTGTTCACCGCCCTGTACAAGTACGACGGCACGAAGACGCGGCTGCTGCAGGCGCGCGAGTTCCATCAGATCGCCGGCCGCGCCGGCCGGGCCGGATACGACCCGGTCGGCAGGGTCGTCGTACAGGCGCCCGAGCATGTGGTGGAGAACGAGAAGGCGCTGGCGAAGGCGGGCGACGATCCGAGGAAGCGACGCAAGGTGGTGCGCCGCAAGCCACCGGAGGGCGCGATCGGGTACGGCCTGCCGACCTTCGACCGGCTGATCGCGGCCGAGCCGGAGCCGCTCGCGTCGTCCTTCGCGGTCAGCCATGCCATGCTGCTCAACGTCATCGGCCGTCCCGGGGACGCGTTCTCCGCGGCCCGGCAGCTGTTGACCGACAACCACGAGGACCGTCCCGCACAGCGCCGGCACATCAGGCGGGCGATCGCGATCTACCGGGCGCTGCTTGCCGCGGGAGTGGTCGAGCGGCTGGCCGAACCGGACGGGTCCGGTCGCTCGGTACGGTTGACCGTCGACCTTCAGTTCGACTTCGCGCTCAACCAACCGCTGTCCCCCTTCGCCCTGGCCGCGATCGAACTGCTCGACCGGGCGACGCCGACGTACCCGCTGGACGTGCTCTCCGTCATCGAGTCCACACTGGACGATCCTCGCCAGGTGCTCTCGGCACAGCAGTTCAAGGCGCGCGGCGAGGCGGTCGCGCAGATGAAGGCCGACGGGATCGAGTACGAAGCCCGGCTCGATCTGCTCGAGTCGGTAACCTATCCCAAGCCGCTCGCCGAGTTGCTCGACGCCGCGTACGAGATCTACCGGCAAGGCCACCCATGGGTCGCCGATTACCACCTCGCACCCAAGTCCGTGGTACGCGACATGTACGAGCGGGCGATGACCTTCACCGAGTACGTGGGCTTCTACGGCCTGGCCCGCTCCGAGGGGCTGGTGCTGCGGTACCTGGCCGACGCGTACAAGGCGCTGCGGCAGACGGTGCCGGACGAGGCCAAGACCGAGGACCTGACCGACCTGATCGAGTGGCTGGGCGAGATCGTCCGTCAGGTCGACTCCAGCCTGATCGACGAGTGGGAGCGGCTGCGCAACCCGCTCGACGCGGCCGAACCGTCGCGGGACGAGCGGCCCGCCACGGTCACGTCCAACGTGCGGGCGTTCCGGGTGCTGGTGCGCAACGCCCTGTTCCGCCGGGTCGAGCTGGCGGCAGCCCTACTTCGCCGAGCACGACCAGATCGGTACCGGACCGGACGCGCGCGGCCCCGCCCTGCTCGTCATCGACGTCCAACGGGACCGCTGGTGCGTACGCCAGATCTTCGACGACCCGACCGGCGACCACGACTGGGGCATCGTCGCGGAGGTCGACCTGCCCGCATCAGACGAGGCCGGTACGGTTGTGCTCCGGGTACGCCAAGCTGGCCAGCTCTGACCGGGCCCGGCACCCGGATGCCGGCCGAAACTTGGTAGCGCACAATCCGAAACCGCCTAGGGTTGTCGTATGCGCAGAGAACACGGGGAGCGCGGGACTGTCCGGTACCGTCGGTTCGACGTCCGTCTCATAGATCACCGTTGGGCCCGGCTGAGCCGGTTCAACGACCCGGCCACCGCTGAGGACGACTACTTTCGGCTCGCCAACCGCCCGGTGAGCACCCACCTGCGGTAACGAGATGCCTGGCCCGAGTCAGCACGTCGGGCATGCTGATGACGTCACCCTCCGGTTTGGAGCAACAGAGGACTGCGTTGCCTTCGGCTGGTGGCTCCGCTGGTTCGGCGAGTAGTCGACGGTCCCGGTCACCAGGCCTGTTTCACAGGTATGGCAGACACCTCACCGACTCGACCGTGAAACGGTTCTCAAGGCTCTCCAGGCCGTCCCAGAGGCGCACGCCCCGGCCCAGAACGATCGGGACCAGGACCACGTGCAGGTGGTCGATCAGGTCCGCCGCGAGGAACTGGCGAACCGTGCTCGGCCCGCCGCCGATGCGTACGTCCAGACCGCCGGCCGCGTCACGCGCCCTCGCGAGCGCCTCTGCCGGACTCGCGTCAATGAAGTGGAAGGTGTTGCCGCCCGCCATCTCCAGGGTCGGCCGCGGATGATGAGTCAGCACGAAGACCGGTGTGTGGAACGGCGGATTGTCACCCCACCAGCCCTTCCACTCCTCGTCCTGCCACGCGCCCCGCTGCGGCCCGAACTTGTTGCGGCCCATGATCTCCGCGCCGATGCCCGGCCCCCACGCCATGGCATACGCGTTGTCGACACCCTCGCTCCCGCCGTCCTTCCCATT
>VAXX01000059.1 GCA_005885115.1 Actinomycetota bacterium
GGCCACCTCACTGGGCTTCCTGATCGACCTGCTGGCCGCCGTACCGAGCATCGTGTTCGGGCTCTGGGGCCGCGACTACTTCTTCTACCCGGTACGCGACTTCTCCGCCTGGCTGCACCGCTACTTCGGTTGGATCCCGCTGTTCGGCAGCGACGGCCCGTACGGCAAGTCGATCCTGCTCGGCTCGCTGGTCCTCGCGATCATGGTGCTGCCGATCATCACGTCGCTGTCCCGGGAGGTGTTCCGGCAGACGCCGGTGATGAACGAGGAGGCCGCGCTCGCGCTCGGCGCCACCAGGTGGGAGATGATCCGGATGGCCGTGCTGCCGTACGGGCGGCCGGGCCTGATCGCCTCGGTCATGCTCGGACTCGGTCGCGCACTCGGCGAGACCATCGCGCTCGCGCTGACCCTGGGCAGCACGTACCTCATCTCGCCGGACATCCTCGAGAACGGCGGCAACACGATCGCGGCCAACATCGCCAACAAGTTCGGCGAGGCCAGTGATACCGGACGCAGCGCGCTGATCGCCTCCGGTCTGGTGCTGTTCGGCATCACGCTGGTCGTCAACGTGAGCGCCCGCGCGATCATCTACCGGCGTCGCGAGTTCACCGGGAGCCTGGCATGACCACGCTGACCACCCCGACGATCTCCAGTGCCCTGCACGTCCGGCGGCTGCCGGCCTGGGCGATCGGGGTGACCGCCGCCGGCGCAGTCGCGCTCTCCGTCGCGCTGTTCAGCGGGCTCGGCCTGCTCGGCGGCGGCCCGGTCCTGACCGCCGTCGGGGCGGTCGTGCTGTTCCTGGTCGGGCTGTCGGTCGTCTCGACGGTCGTGGAGGGCGGCCGGGCGGCCCGCAACCGGGTGGCCACCGCGCTGGTCTACTCCGCGTTCGTACTCGCGCTGCTGCCGCTCGTCTCGGTCGTGGCGACCCTGTTCGGCAAGGGTACGGGCCGGCTGGACGCCGACTTCTTCAACCACTCGATGCGCAACATCACCGCGTTCGACGCCAACGGCGGGGCGTACCACGCGATCATCGGTACGTTGGAGCAGGCCGGCATCGCGACCCTGATCACCGTGCCGCTGGGCGTTCTCGGCGCGATCTACATCGTCGAGTACGGGCGCGGCGCCGGCCTGTTCATCCTGGCGTTCTGGATACTCATCGTCTCGCCGCACCTGTCGCCCAACGGGCGACCGTTCTACTCCGGCTTCGCCGCCTCGCTGGCTCTGTCGGTGCTGATGCTGCCCACCGTCACCCGCTCGACCGAGGAGATGCTCCGGCTGGTCCCGGCCGCCCTCCGGGAAGGCTCCTACGCCCTGGGCGTACCCAAATGGAAGACGATCCTGCGGATCGTGCTGCCGACGGCCTTGCCGGGGATCGTCACCGGGGTCATGCTGGCGGTAGCCCGCGCGGCCGGCGAAACCGCGCCCGTCCTGCTCGTGGCGCTGGGGAGCCCCCGGATCAACTTCGATCCGTTCCACGACCCGCAGGAATCCCTCTCCGTCTACATCTACGACCAGGCCACCTCGGCTTCGAGGTATGCGCCGGCCCGCGCCTGGACCGCCGCGCTGACCCTGGTCGCGCTCGTCCTCACGCTGACCGTCGCGGCCAAGCTGCTGTCGCGCCGCAACACGTTGAACAAGGGGAAGTGACCATGGCCAAGCGGATCGAAGCGGTCGGCGTCTCCGCCTACTACGGGGCGTTCAAGGCCATCGAGGGCATCAACCTCGTCATGGAACCGAAGTCGGTGACGGCGCTGATCGGCCCGTCCGGCTGCGGCAAGTCGACGTTCCTGCGCTCGGTCAACCGGATGCACGAGGTGCTGCCCGGGGCCCGGGTCGAGGGCAGGCTGACCATCGACAGCCAGGACATCTACGGCCGCGACGTCGACGTGACGGCGGTCCGCCGGCTGATCGGCATGGTCTTCCAGCGCCCGAACCCGTTCCCCACCATGTCGATCTACGACAACGTGGTGGCCGGGCTCAAGCTCAACGGGGTACGCCGCCGGTCGACCCTGGACGACGCGTGCGAGAAGGCGTTGCGCGCGGCCAACCTGTGGAACGAGGTACACACCCGGCTGTCCCGGCCCGGTGCCGGGCTGTCCGGCGGGCAGCAGCAGCGGCTGTGCATCGCCCGCGCGATCGCCGTCGAGCCGCAGGTCGTCCTGATGGACGAGCCGTGCTCGGCACTCGACCCGATCTCCACGCTGGCGATCGAGGACCTGATCAGCGAGCTGAAGAACCAGTACACGATCATCATCGTCACGCACAACATGCAGCAGGCCGCCCGGGTGTCCGACCGCACCGCGTTCTTCTCCATCGAGAAGACCGGCGACCCCGGCCGCCTGATCGAGTACGACGAGACCACCCGGATCTTCACCAACCCGTCGGTGAAGAAGACCGAGGACTACATCACCGGCCGGTTCGGCTAGTAGACGAGCTTTCCATCGACCACTCGCGGCTGCACCGGGCTAAGGTCACGGGGCGCCGCCAGCGCCGCCTCGATCGAGTCGAACCGCGCGAGCTCGGCCAGGGTCACCCGGGTGGGCGGGAGCATCGGCAGGTCGGTGGTCGCGGCCGGGGGCAGCCACAGGTCGTGCGTGGCCTCGCCGCCGGATCGACGGGTACGTTGACCGTCCGGTAGCCGGGCCAGGAAGAAGTACGTATCGAAGCGGCGGGGCTCGAACTCCGGCGTGATCCAGCGACCCCACGGTACGAGCGCCTCCGGGGCCAGGACCACCCCGGTCTCCTCCCGGACCTCCCGTACCGCGGTCGCCCGGGGATCGGCGTCCACCGGTTCGGCTCCCCCGCCGGGAAATGCGTACATGCCCGCGGCGAAGGCCATCGTCGCCGCCCGTTCCATCAGGTACACCTCGTAGGGCTCGCGGAGCAGCACGACGGTGCCCGCGACCCGGGGTACCGCCGGCGTGGCGCCCGACTCGGCGAACCGCCGGGCGGCCAGGACGAAGGCCTCGTCGGGCGTCATCCGAACAGCGGCCGGATCAGCAGGTGTACCAGCGCGGCGACCGCCGCCGCGGCGGGGAACGTGAAGATCCAGGCGAGCACGATGTTGCCGGCCACGCCCCAGCGTACGGCCGAGAACCGCTTGGTGGCACCGACGCCCATGATCGCGGAGGTGATCGTGTGCGTGGTCGAGATCGGCCACGAGGGTACGGATGATCCGCCAGCCGCCCGAGTAGGTACCCAGGGCCAGGACTGCCGCGGTGAGCAGGTACACCCAGATCGGGATCGCCGCCTTGGCGCCGAGGAAGCCGCCGGTCACCAGGGCCAGCCCGACGACACCGATGGTCTTGGCGGCGTCCTGCAGCCCGTGCCCGAAGGACATGGCGAACGCGGACACCGACTGCATCACCCGGAAGCCCCGGTTGAGCTTGCCCGGATGTCCGGAGCGGAAGATCCAGAGCACCGCGAGCATCACCAGGTACCCGAGCAGGAAGCCGACCAGCGGGGACAGCACCATCGGCAGCACGATCTTCTGCACGATCCCGCTCCAGAACACGATCCCGTGCGGTACCAGCAGGGTCGCCCCCACCAGGCCGCCGATCAGGGCGTGCGAGGACGAGGACGGGATCCCGAAGTACCAGGTGACGAGGTTCCAGACGATCGCACCGGCCAGACCGGCGAGGACCACGCCCAACCCGCTCGTACCCGGCGGGGGTTTGATCACTCCCTTGCCCACGGTGGCCGCGACGTGCCCACCCAGGAACGAGCCGATCAGGTTGCCGACGGCGGCCATGACCAGCGCGACCCTCGGGGTCAGCGCCCGGGTGGACACCGACGTGGCGATCGCGTTGGCCGCGTCGTGGAACCCGTTGGTGTAGTTGAAGCCCATCGCGAAGACGATCACCGCGATGGTGGCGATCAGATCCGCGCTCACGATTCCTTCACCGCGACGGTCTCCACGGTGTTGGCCACCCGCTCGAAGGCGTCACAGGCCCGCTCCAGTTCCTCGACGACCTCCTTGAGCTTGAGTACGGTCAGCGCGTCGTACTCGCCGGAGAACAGCCGGACCAGCAGCATCCGGTACACCCGGTCGCCCTCGTTCTCCAGCCGGTTGCACTCGACGAAGTAGTCCTCCAGGTCACGCATGGTGCGCAGCTTGGGCATCGCCTCGGCGGTCACCTTGGCCTGCCGGTCGAGCACGTCGACCATCTCGTGCATCTCCCGGGGCAGCACCGGTATCTTGGTCAGCCCGTACAGGTAGAGCAGGCTGCCGACCGCCTCCAGGTGGTCCATCACGTCGTCCAGGCCCGAGCCGAGCCGGTAGATGTCCTCCCGGTCGAACGGGGTGATGAACGACGAGTTGATCCGCTTGTACAGCTCGTGCGTGATCGCGTCGCTGTCGTGCTCGACCTCGACCAGGCGTTCGCTGACCGACTGGACGTCGGCGTCGGGCAGGATCAGCTCGGAGAGCAGGGCCGTGCCCTTGACGAGGTTCTCGGCAGCACGACTGAAGTGGTCGAAGAAGGAGTCGTTGCTGGGACGCAGCTGGAATCGCACGGGCGCACCTCACGCGGGGTGTGGATCAGTCGCTGGAATGCTAGTTCACCCGGCGGCCACGGACAGTTTCGCCAGGCGATCCGCCTCGATCAACCGGCGTTTCTCCGCTTGCGGGTCGAAATCGCCCGGTGGGTACCGCAGGCCCAGGTCGGCCAGGGTGTCCCGGAGCAGGGTGGCCACCGCCCAGTCGCGGTACCACTTCCGGTTCGCCGGTACGACGTACCACGGCGCCTCGTCAGTGGAGCACCTGGCCAGGGCGTCGGCGTACGCCGACTGGTACGCCGGCCACAGCTCCCGCTCGTCCACGTCACCCGGGTTGTACTTCCAGTGCTTGGTCGGGTCCTCGAGCCGGGCCAGCAACCGTTCGCGCTGCTCGTCGTACGAGATGTGCAGCATCACCTTGAGCATGGTGACCTCATCCTGGGCCAGCTCGTGCTCGAACGCGCTGATCTGGTCGTACCGGGCCCGCCACACCTCCGGCGGTACCAGCTCGTGCACGCGTACCACCAGGACGTCCTCGTAGTGCGACCGGTTGAACACGCCGAGGTAGCCGGGCTCGGGCAGGGCCCGGCGGATCCGCCAGAGGAAGTCGTGGGCCCGCTCCTCCTCGGTCGGCCTGCCGAAGCTGACGATGTGCATACCCTGCGGGTTCATCATGCCGGCGACCCGCTTGGTCGCACCGTCCTTGCCGCCGCAGTCCATCGCCTGCAGCACCAGCAGGACACGTCGCCGGTCACCGCCCGCCCTGGCCCCGGCGTACAGCCGCTCCTGGTAGCCGGCCAACTCCGCGCCGACCTCGACCAACTGCTCCTGCGCCCACCGGCGCGGGTGCCTGCGGGCCGCGTCGGGCACCCCCGGCATCCCGGCCGGGTCGATCGCGGCGAGATCAACCGGGCCACCGGCAGGTACGCGTAACAGCTCGCGCAGGCTCATCGTCAGATCATCGCGTACCCGAGGGGTCAGCGCACCAGGTCCAACCACGCGTGGTACCCGCTGGCGAACGGCTCGCTCCCGTCGGCCAGCGCCCGGACCAGCCAGTGCGCGGTCTTCCACGCATGGGCGACCACCTCGTCCGGGTAGCCGAACCGCAGCCGGTGCACCTCGAACTCGTCCTCGTCGACGAGCTCCACGGCCCGGGTGACCCGCCGCCGACGTACGTCCAGGTCCAGGTCGATCAGGTGGACCTGCCCGTCCACCGGCCAGTCGGCCGGCGTGGTGATGTCGCAGTAGACCTCGGTACGCCGGGGCGGCGCGTTGAACATCGCCGTGTACCACTGCCCGCGCGGTACCAGCAGCACGTACGGGTCCTCGTACTTGAAGCTCTCCCCGTGGAACGTGTTCTGCGGCACGCCGAGCCAGACGCCGTGCTCGTCCTCGCCGAGCCGCAGCGCCGGGTAGCTCCGGTGCGGGCTGCCGTCGTACTTGCGGTACTCGACCCGCACCACGTCGGGTGCCATGCCCGTACGGTAGCGGGTCAGCGCACCAGATCCGCCGGGATAACGGACACCGGGTACGGCAACGTGGCCGCGAACTCCTTCTCCCCGGTGACGTCGGCGACCTGCTGGTATTTCTTGTCCGGTCCCAGCTCCCAGGCGATCAGCCGCGCCTCGGCCGGCCGGGCTATCGGATCCACGACCCAGAACGACGGCGTGCCGGCCCGCTCGAAGCGCTCCCGCTTGTGGTTCAGGTCGATCATCCGGGTGCTCGGAGACAGCACCTCGACGGCGAGGGCCGGCGGCCCGGGCAGATCCTTGTCGGTGAGCTGGTCCCGCCGCGCGACCAGCACGTCCGGCTGCATCTCGGTGTCGTCGGCGAGGCCGATCGCGAACGGCGCGACAAGCGCCTCGAACTCCGGCGGGCAGGCGTCGTCCAGTAGCCGCGCCAGCCGGAGGACCGCGCGTTGGTGGACCCGGCCGGGCGCGGCGCTCACGATGAGCACGCCGTCGATGAGCTCGTACCGCCGCCCGTCGTCGGGCATGTCTTCAAGGTCAGCCCGGGTGAAGGGGCGACCGGACTGGTCGATCGGCGTTGTCGACATGGCAACCACCATGGTTCCTCCTCGGTCAGCATCGCGCCACCCTGACACCAAGAATGCCAAGTGGGCAACCCCGTGCCAACCGGTTGTGGATAACTTTGTGGGCTGTGGATGGCGGCGCGGTTGCGTCGGCCGGACGCGGTAGCGTCACCTTCCGTGGGACAGCCGAACATGGACGAGCTTCTCGCCGCCGCGGTCGGGGCGGTGCCGGACGGCGCGACCCGGCCGGGTCAGCAGGCGATGGCCGCCGCGGTGGCCAAGGCCGCGGAAACCGGCGAACATCTGCTGGTACAGGCGGGCACCGGTACCGGCAAGTCGTTGGCGTACCTCGTGCCGAGCCTGCTCGTGGACGGCCCGGTCGTGGTGTCCACCGCGACCCTGGCCCTGCAGTCCCAGCTGGTCGACCACGACCTGCCGCGCCTGGCCGACGCCGCCGAGCCGCTGCTCGGTCGGCGGCCGACCTTCGCCGTGCTCAAGGGCCGGCACCACTACGTCTGCCTGGCCCGGCTGGAGGCGACCGCCGAGGAGGAGCCCGAGGACGCCCTGTTCGACTCGGGTACCGCCGGCAGGACCAGATGGCTCGGTGAGGCCGGCCGGCTGGGCAAGCACATCCAGCGGGTACGCGAGTGGGCGTTGGAGAGCGACACCGGCGACCGCGACGAGCTGGACCCGGGCGTGGACGACTCGGCGTGGCGTCAGGTGTCGATGCCGGCGCGTGAGTGTGTCGGGGCGGCCCGGTGCCCGTACGGCGCGGAGTGCTTCGCGGAGGCGTCCCGGGTACGCGCCCGGGAAGCCGACATCGTGGTCACCAACCACAGCCTGCTGGCGGTCGACATGCTGGCCGGGCGGCACATCGTACCGCCGCACAAGCTGCTGGTCGTGGACGAGGCGCACGAGCTGGCCGACCGGGTGTCCAGCGCGGCCCAGGCCGAACTGTCCCCGGAGTCGATCGACCGGGCGGCGCGCCGGGCCCGCACGCTGCTGCCGCCCGAGGAGTACGAGTCGCTCACCGAGGCCGGTGACGCGCTCGCGCTCGGGCTGACCGAGGCACCACCCGGCCGGATCACCACCGGGCTGCCGGCTCCGCTGCGCGAGGCGTTGACGCTGCTCGAGCCGGCGTGCCGGCGGTCCCTCGCGGCGATCGGCGACGTGAAGGCGGACGACCCGGACCCGGTACGCCGGCAGCAGGCCAAGGTGGGGCTCTCCGAGCTGGCCGAGACCGCCCAGCGGCTGCTCGCCGAGGCGGACTTCGACGTGGCGTGGGTGGAGAAGGACGACCGGCGCCGATCGGTCGTGGTCGCCCCGCTGTCGGTCGCCGGTACCCTCGCCAAGGGCTGACCGAGGGCGACGGGACGTGGCAGTCCCTCGATGTCGGGTCACCGTTCGAGTACGCCAGGCAGGGCATCCTGTACGTTGCCGCGCACCTGCCCCGGCCGACCCAGTCCGGCCTGTCCGATCCGGCCGCGGCCGAGTTGGTCGCGCTCGTACAGGCGTTGGGCGGGCGCACCCTCGGGCTTTTCTCCTCCCGCAAGGCCGCCGAACGGGCCGCCGAGGTGCTGCGGGCCAAGACCGACCTGACCGTGCTGCTGCAGGGTGAGGAGGCGCTGCCGCTGCTGGTCCGGCGGTTCCGCCAGGACCGGGCCAGTTGCCTGATGGGCGTGATGTCGCTGTGGCAGGGCGTCGACGTCCCCGGCGACGCGTGCCAGCTCGTGGTCATCGACCGGCTGCCGTTCCCGCGGCCGGACGAGCCGTTGGCCGCGGCCCGGGCGGCGGCCGTCGACGCGGCCGGGGGTTCGGGGTTCGCGGCGGTGAGCGTACCGATCGCGGCCGTCCGGCTGGCCCAGGGCGTCGGCCGGCTGATCCGCAGCGGGAAGGACAAGGGCGTCGTCGCGGTGCTCGACTCCCGACTGGAGACGGCCCGCGGGTACGGCGGCTACCTGCGCGCCTCGCTGCCGCCGTTCTGGTACACCACCAAACCGGACGTCGTCCGCCGGATGCCGGTGTTGAGCACGGCGGTGATCGGTACGGCCACCAGCGCGCCGATGATCCCGGCCAGTACCACGCCGGTCGCGATGGCCACGATCACCGCGAGCGGATGGATCGCCACCGCTTTCCCCATGATCGCCGGCTGGAGTACGTGCCCCTCCAACTGCTGTACGCCGACCACGACCAGCAGGACGAGCAGTGCGACCAGGGGTCCCCGGGCCACCAGGGCGACGAGGATCGCGACCGTACCCGACAGGGTGGCCCCGATGATCGGGATGAACGCGCCCAGGAACACCAGCGCCGCCAACGGAAACGCCAACGGGACCCGGAGCACGACCAGGCCGATGCCGATACCGGTGGCGTCGATGAACGCGACGAGGACGGTCGCCCGGACGTACGCGACCAGGGTCTGCCACGACTGCTCTCCTGCGCTGCCCAGCGGCTCCCGACCGGCGGCCGGCAGCAGGCTGACCAGGAACCGCCAGATCCGCCGGCCGTCGCGCAGGAAGAAGAACGTCGTGAACAGCACCAGGAACAGCGAGGCCAGTACGTCGATGGCGGTGCCGGCGGTCGACAAGGCGCCGGTGGTCAGCATGGCCCGGTGGTCGTTGAGCCACTGGTTGGCGGCGGTGAAGATCGAGTTGAGCTGCTTGTCCGACAGGTGCAGCGGGCCGCGTTTGAGCCAGCCCTGGATCTGCTGGATGCCGGCGAGCGCGTTCTGGCTCAGCTCCTGCCAGCTGTTCACGAACTGCGTGATCACCAGGGTGAGCGTGCCGACCACGATGGCCAGGCCACCGATCATCACGATCGCGGTGGCGAGGGAGCGGTGCATGCGTACCCGCTTGCGCAGCCAGCCGACCGCGGGCGACAGCAGCGCGGAGAGCAGGAGGGAGATGGCCACGGGTACGAGCACCTGGTGCAGGCGACCGACGACCCAGAGTACGGCCAGCGCGGCGACGGCCACGATGAGCAGCCGCCAGGACCAGGCGGCGGCGATCCGCAGCGGGTACGGGACGTGCTGGTCGTCACCCGCCGGTACGTCCGACGGCGGGGGCGGGGCCGGGATCGGCTCGTCCTCCGGGTCGTCCACCACGGCCACGGTTGCCCGCCCGGCGATGTACGCCCGGCGGATGTTCGCCCGTACCTGCTCGAAGCGGCCCACGCCCATACCGTACCGACGGCTGCCGGGAACGCGATGTACCGTTCCGTCGTGAGCACCGAAACGTTCCGCCCACAGCCGGCCGACGAGACCGACGTCGGACTGCCCATCCGGCTCCTGCACGATCGCGTCCTGGTCCGGCTGGACGGCAGCGAGGGCGAGCGGCGCTCGGCGGCGGGCATCCTGATCCCCGCCACGGCATCGACCGGGTGCTGTTCGACCCCGAGGACCGCTCCGAGGTGGAGCTGCACGGTCGGGGATACGTCCTGCTCCGCGAGCGGGACGTGCACGCGGTGGCGGCGACCCGCATCGAGGAAGACGCGACCGGGCTCTACCTGTAGTACGGGACGAGCGCGACCGGTACGGGTACCACCGGCTGCTCGGGTGGGTCGAAGGGCCGTACGGCGCCGTCCGGGAACCGGATGTGGTACCGCTGCCCGTCCCAGTGCGCCTCGGGCGTCTGCGGATCCCGACCCGTGTACACCGACCGGTACCCGCTGATCGCGGTGAGCAGGGACTGCTCCTCCTCGCGTACCCGCGCCAGATCGTCGGGTTTCTCGTGCAGCCCCCGCCGCAGCCCGTCGCGCAGCAGCGCCAGCCGGGTCGCCGCGTACTGGAACCCGCGCATCGCCTGGAGTCCCGGATCCCCCGCCACGCGCCGGGCCCACGCCCGCGCGGACATCCGCCGGCCCATCGTGGCCAGCGCGGCCACCTCGGGCGGGGAGAGCCACCCCGCGCGTACGTAGTCGGGCAGCATCCGCTGGGTGAGCCGGCCCTCCCAGGACCGCAGCCACAGCGCGAAGCCGACCATGCCAAGGAAGATCGGCATCATCACCGCGAAGTAGCCGTACAGCAGGATCAGGTACTGCTTGGTGTGGCTGGCCAGTTCGGCCATCAGGTTCCAGGAACCGTGCAGCAGCATCGCGGTCAGCCAACCGGCGATCGGGGCGAGGATCCGGACCTTCTTCGAGCCCGAGCGGGCCGCCACCCCGAGCCCGATGCCGGTCATCGCCGTGAACAGCGGATGCGCGAACCCGGACAGCGCGATCCGCACGAAGAAGATCCCGATGACCTGGGCCACCCCGCCGGCCACCCCGCCCCGGTCGGCGCCGGCCGCGTAGCCGTACCCGCCGAGGTAGAGGATGTTCTCCAGCATCGCGAAGCCGGTCGCGGACAGTCCACAGTAGACAATCCCGTCGACCACGCCGGAGAACGCGCGCGGCCGCAGCAGGAACAGCAGCAGCGGCCCGAGCGCCTTCATCGACTCCTCGGCCAGCGGCGCGGTGGCCACCGCGACCACCGCCAGCGGCAGGTGGATGACCTTGACCGCGGTCTGGTTGAGCACCAGGGCCAGCCCGGCGGCGACGGTGGCGCCCCAGCACAGGCAGACCGCCAGGTACTTGATCGGCTCCGGCTCGTACCGGTCCAGCCAGAGGAAACAGGCCACCAGCACGGGTACGGGGATCATCGCCGCCACGGCACCGACGGTCAGCGCCTGGACGCCGATGTGAACGCCGAGGTAGACCAGCACCGCGATACCCGCCCCGGCCATGAGTACCGGGATGAGCACCAGCAGCCCGCCCCGGGCCCACTGGCGGCGCCCGCGGGCGATCGTGCCCGCGTACTCGACCGCCTCCGACTGCGCCATGGCTGCGACTCTACCGAGCCGGTACCCGGCCCACGGCCCGCCGGATGGCGCGCTCCACGATCGGCCGGGGCAGGCCGCTGGCGAGCAGCAGGTCGGTGGCCATGGTCCGGATCTGGGCCACGATCACGTCGCCGGAGAACCCGAGTCCGGCCCGGTACGCGTCGGCGGCGGTCCGTACTGCGGCCAGCGCGGACACCCGTACCAGCGTCGGCTCGGTACCGGCGGACAGCTCGTCCCGCAACGCCTGGACCGCGTAGGCCAACTGTTCCAGCGCCTCGACCAGTCCCGGCGGTACCACCTCGCCCTCCCGGATCAGGGCGACCGTACGGCGAGCCAGTACCCGCCCGTTGCGCAGCGCATGGTCGATGTGTACGGCCGCGTCCAGGTACAGCGCGAGCGGCCCGCGCGACCGCCACCGGACCGGGGCGAGCGTGGCCGCCTCCTGCGCACCGGCCAGCGCGTCGCGGAAGGCGGTCACCCGCGACTCCCCCGCGCGCAGCCGCTCCAGCGCGGCCTGCGCCTCGTCCCGGTCCCGGTCGGACAGCGCCAGCGCGCAGTCGTGCAGCCCGGCCACCACGACGTCCAGTGCCGGACCCGCGGCGCGGCGGATCACCGTCAGCGGGTTCACCGGCAGCAGCAGCGCCATCACCAGGATGCCGACCACGCCGCCGATCAACGCGTCGAAGAACCGGGTGTAGTAGATGCCGCCCGACGGTGGCGCGAGCGTGGCGACGAGGACGGCGGAGGCCGCGGCCTGACCGATCACCACCGGACTCCCGCCGAGGAACACCGCGACCAGGATCGCGGCGCCCACCCCGACGCCGATCTGCACCGGCCCGGTACCGATGAAATAGATCAGCGAGTCGCCCACCAGGATGCCCAGCGCCACGCCCAGGACCAGCTCGACCACCCGGCGCAGCCGCTGCCCGACCGACACGTTCAGCGCGATCACCGCGGCGATCGGGGCGAAGAACGGCCGCTGGTGGTGCAGCAGGTCGTTGGCCACCAGCCAGGCCAGCCCGGCGGCGACCGCCGCCTGCGCCGCGAACAGCAGCGCCGCGCGGACCCGCCGCCGGCGGTCGCTCAGCGTCGCCCGGGACCGCTGGCCGAACTCGCTCAGCGCGTCCCGGGCCACCGCCATAGGCGCAAGATTAATCGGGTACGGGCGG
>VAXX01000060.1:0-4954 GCA_005885115.1 Actinomycetota bacterium
TCGCCGTCCTGTCCAGGCGCCCCCGGCTGCTGTACGACTACTTCGGGCAGCTTTTCGCGCAGGTCACCAACCCGCCGTTGGACGCGATCCGGGAGGAGCTGGTGACCAGCCTGGCCGCGACGATCGGGCCGGAGGGCAACCTGCTCGACCCGGGGCCGGCGAGCTGCCGCCAGATCGTCCTGCCCGGGCCGGTCATCGACAACGACGAGCTGGCCAAGATCCTGTCCATCGACGAGGACGGCGACCTGCCCGGCTTCCGGGCGGTACGGGTGTCCGGGCTGTACCGGGTCCGGGACGGGGCCGCCGGGCTCAAGGCCCGGCTGACCGAGATCTGCCGGCACATCTCCGAGGCGATCGAGGACGGGGCGCGGATCCTCGTCCTGTCCGACCGGGACTCCACCGCCGACCTGGCGCCGATCCCGTCGCTGCTGCTGACCGCCGCGGTACACCAGCACCTGGTCCGGGAGCAGACCCGCACCCAGGTCGGGCTGGTCATCGAGAGCGGGGACTGCCGCGAGGTGCACCACGCGGCCGTACTGCTCGGCTACGGCGCCGCGGCGATCAACCCGTACCTGGCCTTCGAGTCGGTCGAGGACCTGATCAGCACCGGTGCGCTGCCCGGCATCGAGCCGGCCAAGGCGATCCGCAACTACATCAAGGCGCTCGCCAAGGGCGTCCTGAAGATCATGTCGAAGATGGGCATCTCAACCGTCTCGTCGTACTGCGGTGCCCAGGTCTTCGAGGCGATCGGCCTGGACGACGAGCTCGTCGACCGCTACTTCACCGGTACCAGCAGCCGGATCGGCGGGATCGGGCTGACCGAGATCGCCGCGGAGGTGGCCGCCCGGCACGCCAGCGCGTACCCGGCCAACGGGGCCGAACGCGCGCACCGGCGCCTGGAGGTCGGCGGCGAGTACCAGTACCGGCGCGAGGGCGAGCTGCACCTGTTCAACCCGGAGACGGTGTTCCTGCTCCAGCACGCCACGCGCAGCGGGCGCTACGAGGTGTTCCGGCGGTACACGGAGAAGGTCGACGCGCTCGCCGCGGAGACCGGGAGCCTGCGCGGCCTGTTCGAGCTGCGGTACGGCGACCGGTCGCCGGTCGACCTCGCTGAGGTCGAGCCGGCCGAGAGCATCGTGCGGCGGTTCGCCACCGGCGCGATGAGCTACGGCTCGATCTCCGCCGAGGCGCACGAGACCCTGGCGATCGCGATGAACCGGCTCGGCGGCAAGTCCAACACCGGCGAGGGCGGCGAGGACGTCGACCGGCTCTACGACAGCGCCCGGCGCAGCGCGGTCAAGCAGGTCGCGTCCGGCCGGTTCGGGGTCACCAGCGAGTACCTGGTCAACGCCGACGACCTGCAGATCAAGATGGCGCAGGGGGCCAAGCCCGGCGAGGGCGGGCAACTGCCCGGCAACAAGGTCTGGCCGTGGATCGCCAAGACCCGGCACGCCACGCCGGGGGTCGGGCTGATCTCGCCGCCGCCGCACCACGACATCTACTCGATCGAAGACCTGGCCCAGCTCGTGTACGACCTGAAGAACGTCAACCCGGCGGCCCGGGTGCACGTGAAGCTGGTCGCCGAGGTCGGCGTGGGTACCGTGGCGGCCGGGGTGGCCAAGACCAAGGCGGACGTCATCCTGATCTCCGGCCACGACGGGGGTACCGGCGCCTCGCCGCTCAACTCGCTCAAGCACGCCGGTGCGCCGTGGGAGCTGGGGCTGGCCGAGACGCAGCAGACGTTGCTGGCCAACGGCCTGCGGGACCGGGTGACCGTACAGGTCGACGGGCAGCTCAAGACCGGCCGTGACGTGCTGGTCGCGGCGCTGCTGGGCGCCGAGGAGTTCGGCTTCGCGACCGCCCCGCTGATCGTCGAGGGCTGCATCATGATGCGGGTCTGCCACCTGGACACCTGTCCGGTGGGTATCGCCACCCAGAACCCGGTACTGCGCCAGCGCTTCACCGGCAAGCCGGAGTTCGTGGAGAACTTCTTCCTGTTCCTCGCCGAGGAGGTTCGGGAGCTGTTGGCGGCACTGGGCTTCCGTACGCTGAATGAGGCGATCGGCCATGCCGAGCTGCTCGACGTCGTACCGGCGGTGGAGCACTGGAAGGCGCAGGGGCTGGACCTGACCCCGGTGCTGCACGTCCCGGACGTACCCGACGACGCCGCTCTGCACCGGGTGACCAGCCAGAACCACGGGCTGGACAAGGCGCTGGACAACCAGCTCATCGCCGCCGCCGCGCCGGCCCTGGAGGACGGTACGCCGGTCCGGATCGAGATCCCGGTCCGCAACGAGCACCGCAGTGTCGGCGCCATGCTCGGGGGTGAGGTGACCCGCCGGTTCGGCGGCAAGGGGCTGCCCGACGACACCGTCGAGGTGCACCTGCGGGGTACCGCCGGCCAGTCCTTCGGCGCCTTCGTCCCCACCGGCGTGACCCTGCGGCTGACCGGCGACGCCAACGACTACGTCGGCAAGGGCCTGTCCGGTGGCCGCCTGGTGATCCGCCCCGACGAGGCCGCGCCGTTCCCGGCGGAGGCGCAGATCATCGCCGGGAACACCATCCTCTACGGCGCGACCGGCGGCGAGGTCTTCCTGCGCGGGCGGGTGGGCGAGCGGTTCGCGGTGCGCAACTCCGGCGCGACCGCCTGGGGCCGACCGGCCGCAACTTCGCCGCCGGCATGTCCGGCGGGACGGCGTTCGTCTGGCGGCTGGACACCGCCCGGGTCAACCGGGAGCTGGTGGACCTTTCGCCGGTCGCGGCCGACGACAAGCGCGCGCTGCGTGACCTGGTCGAGCGCCACCACGCCGAGACCGGGTCAGCCGTCGCGGCCCGCCTGCTCGCCGAGTGGGTCACCGCCGTGGAGGAGTTCACCGCGGTGGTACCGCGGGAGTACAAGCGGGTCCTGGAAGCCATTCGCGCCGCCGAAGCCGCCGGTCGCAACATCGACGACGCCGTGATGGAGGCAGTGCGTGCCTGACCCTCAGGGATTCCTACGGTACGAGCGGCAACTGCCCAAGCGCCGGCCGGTACCGGTCCGGATCCAGGACTGGTCCGAGGTGTACCCGCCGGCCGACGACGAGTTGATCCGCGAGCAGGCCACCCGGTGCATGGACTGCGGCATCCCGTTCTGCCACCACGGCTGCCCGCTGGGCAACCGGATCCCGGACTGGAACGACCTCGTGCGTACCGGCCAGTGGCAGTTCGCGATCGAGCAGTTGCACGCGACCAACAACTTCCCGGAGTTCACCGGGCGGCTGTGTCCGGCGCCGTGTGAGGCCGCGTGCGTCCTCGCCATCGCCGGTGGTCAGTCGGTGACCATCAAGCAGGTCGAGGTCGAGATCATCAACCGGGCATTCGACCTCGGGTACGTGACCCCGCAGCCGGCCCCGGAACCGTCCGGCCGGTCGGTCGCCGTGGTGGGCTCCGGACCGGCCGGGCTGGCCGCCGCGCAGCAACTGGCCCGGGCCGGGCACGCGGTGACCGTGTACGAACGTGACGACGAGCCGGGCGGGCTGCTGCGGTACGGCATCCCCGACTTCAAGCTGGAGAAGCGCCACATCGACCGGCGGCTGACCCAGCTCCGCGCCGAGGGCGTGGGTCTCGTCACCGGCTGTGCGGTCGGGGTCGACCTCACCGTCGAGGAGCTGCGCCAGCGGCACGACGCGGTGATCCTGGCCGCCGGTGCCCTCGCCGGCCGGGACATGCCCGACACGCCCGGCCGGCGCCTCGCGGGCGTACACCTGGCCATGGAGCACCTGGTCCCGCCCAACCGGGTGGTGGCCGGCAAGCAGGACAGCGTTGACATCGACGCCGCGGGCAAGCACGTGATCATCATCGGCGGCGGGGACACCGCGGCGGACTGCCTCGGCGTGGCGCACCGGCAGGGCGCGGCCAGCGTCACCCAACTCGACCTGTACCCGTTGCCCCCGCGCGAACGCGACGAGAGCCGCGACCCGTGGCCGTGCTGGCCGTGGATCCTGCGCGAGTACCCGGCCCACGAGGAGGGCGGCGAACGGGTCTTCGCGGTCGCCGTCCAGGAGTTCGTCGGGCAGGAGCGGGTCCGGGCGATCCGGATCGCCGAGGTGACCGTCGTCAAGCGGGACGGCCGGCGCCAGGTGACCGTGGTCCCCGGTACCGAACGGGAGCTGCCCGCCGACCTCGTCCTGCTGGCCATCGGGTTCGAGGGCACCGAGGAGGGTCCGCTGCTGGACCAGCTCGGTCTGGCCCGGAACCCGCGCGGCGGCATGGACTGCGGACCGGACTGGCAGACCGCCGTACCCGGGGTGTTCGTGGCCGGGGACATGCACCGGGGCGCGTCGCTGATCGTCTGGGCGATCGCCGAGGGACGCGCGGCGGCCGCGGCGGTGCACACGTACCTCGGTGGGGACGGCGTACTGCCGACCCCGGTCGATCCGGCCGCGGTACCGCTGACGGCGCCGTAGTGCCGGTCAGGTGGCCGGCAGCTTCTCCAGGATGCTCCGGGCGGTGCCGATGGCCGCGGCCTTGAACCGGCTCTGCACCGGGTACGCCTGCTGGAGCACCACGAGGACGAACAGGTTGGCCTTCACCACGACCAGCTTGTAGATCGTGGAGGTGCCGAGGTAGAAGGCGTACGCGTCGTCGCCGAGGTTCCGGACCGGATCCATGCCGGCCGGTGCCTGGGTGGCCTTCTCCTGGGCGTACCGGATGGCCGCCGTGGCCCGGTCCGGGTACACCTCGACGCCCATCCACCGGGCGCCGATGTTGCCGGTACCGCCCAGGCACAGGTACCACGTGGACGCGCCCGGGTCGCCCGGCTTGGTCTCGCTGACCACCTCCGGTTTGCTGTCGGAGGCGGGCAGGGTGCTGGCGGCCATCATCGGACCGAAGTCGATGTACCGGCACATCCCGCCCTTGGGCGTCCGGTACAGCGGTACGTGCGACGGGCTCGGGCTGGGCGTGGGCGAGGCGG
>VAXX01000060.1:5029-15912 GCA_005885115.1 Actinomycetota bacterium
TTCGCGTACCGGATGATCAAGGTTGTCGACGCACCCAGCAGCAGTGCGATGACCGCGGCCAGCACCAGCCGCCGGGCCAGGCTGGGCTCCCCGCGCCGCGCCATCAGCCCACCCGCAGCTTCGGCAGCAGCGTGGTGGCGATGGTGATCGCGGCCGCGCGGACCTTCGGCCCGATCGGGGCGGGTTTGGAGAGCATCAGGATGACCTCCATCGTGATGTTGCCGGCGAGGACGAGCAGGTCGTAGCTGGTCGGGTCGAAGAACCAGCCCCACGTGTCGGTGCCGAGCCCGTCGACGTGCTCGATGTTCTCGGGCGCCTGTGACTTGATCTGTACGTACCCGAAGGCGGCCTCGGCCGGCGTCGGGTAGTACATCACGTCGATCCGCTTCACGATGACGTTGCCCGAGTAGCCGGTGCAGTAGTACAGCGTGTTGTCGGCGCCCTGGAAGTGCTGCTCGTTGCTGCTGACCGACGGCTTGCCCGCCGGTTTGGTCAGCGCGTTGACCGGCGCGAGGTCGAGGTACCGGCAGATCGGCTTCGTCACCGCGTAGACGGGCATCGGCGGGCCGGGACCCGGGCTCGGCGGCGACGTGGAGGGCTTCGGGCTCGGCCGCGTGGGCGTACGCCGGGGGCGGGGCGACGGGCTGGGGCTGGCCGCCGGGCTCGGCGAGTCCACCACCACCTCCACCGGCGGGCCGGGGTCGGCCGAGGGGCTCAGCGCGGCCGGGGCCGGGCGGCCCGGTCGCGGGTCGTCGTGCCGGGTCAACACCACGGTGGTACCCGCGCCGAGCAGCACCGCCACCGCGACCGCGAATACGAACGCGGAGCGGCGCGGCCGTACCGGCGGCTCGTCCCCGAACGTCACAACCAACTCCGGCGTCAGCCCTTGTTCACCAGGTTGTGCAGCGTACCCGGGGCCATCGCCACCTCGCAGTCCCGCAGCCGGCCGGGCACCGGGGTCCCGCCGGCGGCGCTGAGGGAGATCCCGAGGGTGAGGTTCCCGTCGAGCACCCACAGGATGTACGAGTTCGTCTTGGACGTAGTACCCGCTGGCCGCCTTGGCGTCGCTGAAGATCAGCGCGTCGACCTGCGCGAGCACCTTCCCGAACGGTTGCCGGCAGCCGTAGTCGACGTAGTTGTAGCCGGCGGTCTGCGACTCGGTCGGGTCGGCCGACGTGGTGAAGTGCATGTCCAGGACCGGCTGGAAGTTGACCGACGGGCAGAGTACGCCGTTCGGGGCCCGATACGTGACCGGCGTGATCCCCGGGGTGGACGGGTGCGCCGACGGGGAGCGGCTCGGTGACGGACTGTGACTGGGCGAGGCGGTCGGGCTCACGCTCGGGCTCGTACTCGGCTGGTCGCTCAGCGCGTCGGTCGCGGTGGCCCCGTCGCCCGGTGGCGCGTACCCGTTGGGTGCCGTCCGGTTGATGTTCGGACTGGTGTCCAGCAGCAGGAACGCGGCGGACCCCCCGCCCAGGATCAGGGCGATGACCGTGGCGAGCACGATCAGATACCGGCGCCGGGGACTCGGCGCCGGTTCTTCTGGCGCCGGTTCCGGGACAGCCGACCCGTACAGCGTCAAACTCATCGTTCCTCCAGCCAGTGCGTGGCGGAGTATGCCATCCGTCGGCGTCGTACGTCGATGCCTGTCCGTACTGCGGACCCGGTTCACCGAACGTTCGCCGACGGACCGGGACCGGCGAGCATCCCGCGTTCGGGAAGGCATTAGCCTAGGGACGTGACACGTCGTGCGAAGATCGTCTGTACCCTGGGCCCCGCCACCGCGAGCCCCGAGCGCCTGCGTGGCCTGGTGGACGCCGGGATGGACGTCGCCCGCCTCAACTTCAGCCACGGGACGCACGCCGACCACGAGCAGGTCTACCGGCACGTCCGGGAGGCCGCCGAGGCCAGCGGCCGGGCGGTGGGCATCCTCGCCGACCTGCAGGGCCCGAAGATCCGGCTGGGTCGGTTCGCGGACGGGCCGCACGAGTGGCGTACCGGCGACACCGTGGTCATCACCAGCGAGGACGTTCTCGGCACCGCCGACCGGGTCTCGTGCACGTACCGGCGGCTGCCTACCGAGGTGAAGGCCGGGGACCGGCTGCTCATCGACGACGGCAAGGTCGCCGTCGAGGTCAAGGCGGTGGTCGCCGGCACCGACATCGAGTGCCTGGTGCTGGAGGGCGGTCCGGTCTCCAACCACAAGGGCGTGTCGCTGCCCAACGTGGCGGTGAGCGTACCGGCGCTGTCCGAGAAGGACGCCGCGGACCTGCGCTTCGCGCTGCGGCTCGGGGGCGACCTGATCGCCCTGTCGTTCGTCCGCTCGCCGGACGACATCAAGCTGGTACACGAGATCATGGACGAGGTCGGCATCCGCCGCCCGGTGATCGCCAAGGTGGAGAAGCCCGAGGCGGTCGCGGTCCTGGAACAGGTCGTCAACGCCTTCGACGGGATCATGGTGGCCCGTGGTGACCTCGGCGTGGAGATGCCGCTGGACCAGGTACCGCTGGTGCAGAAGCGCTGCGTACAACTGGGTCGGGAGCTGGCCAAGCCGGTGATCGTGGCGACCCAGATGCTCGACTCCATGATCGAGAACTCCCGGCCGACCCGCGCCGAGGCCTCGGACGTGGCCAACGCGGTGCTCGACGGCGCCGACGCGGTGATGCTGTCCGGGGAGACCAGCGTCGGGCGGTATCCGGTGCTGACCGTCTCCACCATGGCCAAGATCGTCGAGAGTACCGAGGCCGGTTCATTCGCGGTGCCCCGGTTGCAGCACGACCCGCGTACCCGGGGCGGTGCGCTGACCATCGCCGCGTCCCAGATCGCCCAGGCCATCGGCGCCCGGGCGCTGGTCGCCTTCTCCCAGACCGGCGACACCGTACGGCGGCTGGCCCGGCTGCACTGCCAGCTACCGCTGCTCGCACTGACCCCCGAGCCGGTGGTCCGGGGGCAGCTCGCGCTGTCCTGGGGGGTCGAGACGTTCCAGGTGCCGTTCGTCCACCACACCGACGACATGTTCCGCGAGGTCGACCGCACCCTGCTGGAGCTGGGCGTGGCCAATCCCGGCGACTACGTGGTGGTGGTGGCCGGCAGCCCGCCGAACACGCCGGGCTCGACCAACACCCTGCGGGTACACCAGCTCGGCTCGTTGAGTTGACCGATGACGTGGTCGTCGGCCAGGCCGCCGTCGATCAGCTCATGGAGCTGCTGGACCTGACCCCGTCAGGCGATGACCAGTTCGTGGGGCAGAGCCCGCCGGTCGGACCGCTGCGGGTGTACGGCGGGCAGGTGGCCGGGCAGGCGCTGGTCGCCGCCGGGCGTACCGTCGACCCGGCCCGGGCGGTGCACTCGCTGCACGGGTACTTCGTCCGGCCGGGTGACCCGAGTGTCCCGATCCGGTACCAGGTGGAGAACGTCCGGGACGGCCGGTCCTTCTCGGTCCGGCGCTCTGTGGCCTACCAGCACGACCTGCCGATCTTCTTCATGTCCGCCTCGTTCCACCGCGCCGAGCAGGGCCTCGATCACCACGCCCCACCGCCGCTCTCGGTACCGGAGCCCGAGGACCTCCCGTTGATGACCGACCGGCTGGCCCGTTACCCGGAGCGGCTGGACTTCTGGGCCCGGATCCCCCGGCCGATCGACGTGCGGTACGTGGGGGAGCCCGGCTGGGTACGGGCGGGGGACCGGCCGGCGGACGTACACCAGCGGGTGTGGATGCGCATCGACGGCAAGCTGCCCGACGATCCGCTGCTGCACGCCTGCGCGCTGACGTACGCCTCCGACCTGACCCTGCTGGACTCGGTGCTGTCCGTCCATGGGGAAGTCTGGGCGACTGCTCCGGGTCGTGGCGCGGCGGCGGACGCCGCCGGGCCGGAGTGGTCGATGCCGGGTGGAGTCGTGGGCGCGAGTCTGGATCACGCGCTGTGGTTCCACCGGCCGTTCCGGGCCGACGAGTGGTTCCTGTACGACTGCTGGAGCCCGTCGGCCGCGGGCGGTCGGGGTCTGGCCACCGGCCGGATGTTCACCCGGGACGGGCGCAACATCGCCACCGCCGTCCAGGAAGGGCTGCTCCGCAAGGTCGGCGCCCCGGCCTGATCGGCCCCGATGGATAATGAGGCGTGCGACTCTCCGCCCGAGTGGATTACGCCCTTCGTGCCGTGGTCGAGCTGGCCTCCGGGCCGGCCGGTCCCGACCGGCCGGTGACGGCCGACCAGTTGGCCCAGGCCCAGGGCATACCACCGAAGTTTCTGGAGAGCATCCTGCTGCAACTGCGCCGCGGCGGCGTGGTCAACGCCCAGCGCGGCCCGGAGGGTGGCTACTGGCTGGCCCGGCCGGCGGCCGACATCTCGCTCGCCGATGTGATCCGGGTGATCGACGGCCCGCTGGCCAACGTGCGCGGCCAGCGCCCGGAGACCGTGGGTTACCAGGGCACCGCCCGCGCGCTGCAGGAGGTCTGGATCGCGCTGCGGGCCAGCGAGCGGGAAATTCTTGACCTGGTACGGGTGGCCGACGTGGCCAGTGGCGAGTTGCCCGAGCGGGTCCGGGAACTGACCGCCGACCCCGCCGCCTGGGTCTGACACCTCCCCCGAACGGCTGAGTACCGGATAGCCGCTACGCCGATTACAGTTGTCTCCTACCAACTAAGTCGACAAAGTAGGGATGGCGTAGTGAGGCAGACGACCCGTACCGTGGCGGCGCTGGCCGCGATGGTCCTCGCCGGCGGTCTCGCCGGCTGCGGCAGTGCCGATGCCAGCGGATCCGCAGGGGCCGGGACCGTGACGCTCTCGCTGGTCGCGTACTCCACGCCCCAGGCCGCGTACAAGAAGATCATCAAGGCGTTCCAGGCGACCCCGGCCGGGAAGAACGTGAAGTTCAAGGAGTCGTACGGCGCCTCCGGCGACCAGAGCCGGGCGGTGGACTCGGGGCTCAAGGCCGATGTCGTGGCGTTCTCCCTCGAACCCGACATCACCCGGCTGGTCAAGGACGGCCTGGTCGCCAGCGACTGGAACAGCGGGCAGTACCGGGGCATGGTGACCGACTCGGTGGTCGTGATCGCCACCCGCAAGGGCAACCCGAAGCATCTGCGGACCTGGGACGACCTGCTCGGCGACGGGATCCAGGTGATCACGCCGAACCCGTTCACCTCCGGCGGCGCCCGGTGGAACGTCCTGGCGGCGTACGGCGCGAAGTCGGACAAGGGCGCCGACAAGGCGGCCGGGGTGGCGTACCTCCGGGAGCTGTTCCCCCATGTCGCTGTCCAGGACAACAGCGCCCGCGCCTCGTTGCAGACCTTCGTCAACGGCAAGGGCGACGCGATGCTGGCGTACGAGAACGACGCGATCTTCGCCCAGCACAACGGCCAGGCGCTGGACTACACCGTCCCGGACGACACCATCCTGATCGAGAACCCGGTCGCCGTGACCAGGAACAGTGAGCACCCGACCGAGGCGAAGGCGTTCCTGGACTTCCTGTTGACGCCCACCGCGCAGAAGATCTTCGCGGAGAACGGGTACCGGCCGATCGTCCAGGGCGTCGGCGGACCGGGCTTCCCGACCCCGGCGAAGCTGTTCACGATCAAGGACCTGGGCGGCTGGACGGCGCTGAACAAGGACTTCTTCGACGCCAACTCCGGCGTGATGGCCGGTATCGAGCAGAGGCTCGGGGTCGCGACCAGCGCGGCACCGTCCCCGGCGAAGTAGCCGCAGGTGGCTACGATCCAGGCATCGACGGGACCCGGCGCCCCCACGTGGGCACGGGGCTGGGGGTCGGTACCGCCGTGCTGTACCTGAGCCTGATCGTGCTGATCCCGCTGGCCGCCGTGGTGTGGCGGGCCGGCGGGCAGGGCATCGGGTACGTCTGGCAGGCGATCCGTACCCCCGACTCATGGGCGGCGCTGGAGCTGACCCTGGTCGCCTCGGTGATCGTCGCACTGGTCAACGTCGTCATGGGTACCGTGATCGCCTGGGTCCTGGTCCGGGACCGCTTCCCCGGCAAGGCGATCGTCGACATGCTGATCGACCTGCCGTTCGCGCTGCCGACCATCGTGGCCGGCCTGGTCCTGCTCGCCCTCTACGGCGCGAACAGCCCGCTGCACGTCAACCTGGCGTACAGCGAGGCGGGCGTGGTGGTCGCGCTGCTGTTCGTGACGCTGCCGTTCGTCGTACGTACCGTCCAGCCGGTGCTGCTGGAGCTGGACCGGGACATGGAGCAGGCGGCGTACTCCCTCGGCGCCGGGCAGTGGGTGACCTTCCGGCGGATCATCCTGCCCAACCTCGCCCCGGCCATGCTCTCCGGCGCCGGGCTGGCCTTCACCCGCTCGATCGCCGAGTTCGGCTCCACCGTCCTGATCTCCGGCAACATCCCCTTCAAGACCCAGGTGGCCGCCGTGAACGTCGCCGGTCGCATCGAGAGCGACAACCTGACCGGGGCGGCGGCGGTGTCCACCGCGCTGCTGCTGGTCGCCTTCGTCGTGCTGATCATGCTGGACCTGGTCCAGCGGTGGGCGGGCCGGCGTGACTAGATACCTGCTGCGCGCGCTGGCCCTGGTGTACCTGCTGTTCCTGCTGGTCATTCCGGTCGGGTTGATCGTCTGGCGGACCTTCGCCGACGGGATGGGACCGGTGATCGACGCGCTGACCAGCGACGAGGCGCTGCACGCCTTCCAGGTCACACTGATCGTCGCGGTGTGGGCGGTCGCCCTGAACACCGTCTTCGGGGTCGGTACCGCCGTGCTGCTGGTACGCCGGCGGTTCCCGGGCAAGCGGCTGCTCAGCGCGCTGATCGACCTCCCGGTCGCGGTGTCCCCGGTGATCGTCGGCCTGGCCCTGATCCTGGTGTACGGCCGGTTCGCGCCGGTCGGCGGCTGGCTCGAACGCAACGGGATCCAGGTCATCTTCTCGGTACCCGGGATGGTGCTCGCCACCGTGTTCGTCTCGCTGCCGCTGGTCGTGCGGGCGGTGGTACCGGTCCTGGAGGAGTTGGGCGACGAGCAGGAGCGGGCCGCGCACACGCTGGGCGCGAGCCCCCTGCAGACGTTCCGGCGGATCACCATCCCGGGCATCCAGTGGGCGCTGGCGTACGGCATCGTGCTGTGCCTGGCCCGCGCGCTCGGCGAGTACGGCGCGGTGGCCGTGGTCTCCGGCCGGATCGTCGGCGAGACCCAGACGCTGACGCTGTTCGTCGAGGAGAGCTTCCAGAACTTCGACCAGACCTCGGCGTTCGCCGCCGCGACGGCCCTCGCGCTGATCGCGGTCGTGACACTGCTGATCGCCAAGCTGCTACGGCCGAAGGGCACCTGATGGCCATCGAGGTATGTGACGTCAACAAGTCGTTCGGCACCACGCCGGTCCTGCGGGACGTGTCGGTCGACATCTCCTCCGGCTCGCTGACCGCGCTGCTCGGGCCCAGCGGCGGCGGGAAGTCGACGCTGCTGCGGATCATCGCGGGGCTGGAGGTGCCGGACAGCGGTACCGTCGTGATCTCCGGCGTCGACGCCACCCGCCTGTCGCCGCAGCGGCGCAACGTCGGGTTCGTCTTCCAGCACTACGCGGCGTTCAAGCACCTGACGGTGTACCGCAACGTCGCCTTCGGGCTGGAGGTGCGCAAGCGGCCCAAGGCGGAGGTCCGTCGGCGGGTACACGAGTTGCTGGAGCTGGTCCACCTCGAACAGATGGCCGACCGGTACCCGGCCCAGCTCTCCGGCGGGCAACGCCAGCGGATGGCCCTGGCCCGGGCGCTGGCGGTCGAGCCCGAGGTGCTCCTGCTGGACGAGCCGTTCGGGGCGCTGGACGCGCAGGTACGCAAGGAGCTGCGGACCTGGCTGCGCCGGCTGCACGACGAGGTGCACGTGACGACCGTGTTCGTCACGCACGACCAGGAGGAGGCGATGGACGTCGCCGACGAGATCGTGGTCCTCGCCAACGGGGCGGTGGAGCAGGTGGGCAGCCCGGACGAGATCTACGACAACCCGGCGAACCCGTTCGTCATGAGCTTCCTCGGCCCGGTCACCAACCTGGCCGGGCACCTGGTCCGGCCGCACGACATCGACGTCTCCGCCACCGAACGCTCCGGCGGTACGGCGGCGGCGGTGACCCGGATCGTCCGGCTCGGTTTCGAGGTACGGATCGAGATGCGGATCGACGAACAGGACGTCTGGGCCCAGCTCACCCGGGGTACCGCCGACAGTCTGGGTATCGAGCCCGGCGACACGGTGTACCTGCGCCCGAGCCCGCACGCCAAGCGGCTGGCCTCACCCGGATCCGGGCGGCCCGTCCAGGAACCGGCCGGCTGAGGTGATCCGGGGCGGCGGGGCGGTGTCGCGCAGCTCCGGCCGGCCCGGCGCGGTCAGCCAACCGGGCAGCAGGTAGTTGCCCGGACCCCGACGGGCGCCGGGACCGCCCCGCGCCCCGATGTCGCCGGCCCGCAGCGGCCGGCCGCACACCGAACAGGTCATCGTCGCCTCGGTCGCCTGGCCGCAGCCGTGGTGCACCATGGTCACCGGCGGCCCGGCCGGCCCGGCGGTCCACCGGTCGCCCCAGCGCATCAGGGCGAGCAGGACGGGCAGCAGGTCGGCGCCCTTCTCGGTCAGCTCGTACCGGTACCGCAGCGGGCGGTGCTGGTAGGGCTCCCGGGTCAGCAGCCCGTGCTCGACCAGCGTGGTGAGCCGGTCGGTGAGGATGTTCGTGGCGACCCCGAGGTCGCGCTGCAACTCATCGAACTTCGTGATGCCGAAGACGATGTCGCGCAGGATCAGCGGGGTCCAGGGCTCGCCTACCACCGCCAGGGTACGGGCGATCGAGCAGGGCATGGCCTGGAAGTCGGTGCGCTGCATGACCGCAGCGTAGAGCGCCCGGCCCAGGTCAGCCGCCTGAGCCGGGCGCTCCTGCCGGAGCTCGCGTGGTTACCAGTGCTTCATCCACGGCAACCGGGCATCGAGCCAGTCGCGCAGCCGGGAAACCTCGTCAGTGCGGCTGTCCAGCCACGGCAGGTAGCCGGCGATGGCCAGGACGCCCAGGGCGATCGCCGCGATGCTGGCCAGCAGGCCGAGCAGGGCGACGCTGTGTCCGGTGACGCCGCGCCGGCTGGCGCCGACCAGACCACCGGCCGAGATCGCGCCGCCGACCACGCCCAGGGCCACGCCGACCGGAGCGAGCAGCCCGGTCAGGGTGGCGGCGAGGGCGACCAGGCCGACGATCAGACCGAGGGTGGCGAACGCGCTCACCCGTACCCACCGGGGGGCGGGTTCTTCCACGGGTACCGGCCGCTCGACCACGGTTTTCTCCGCTACCGGCCGGTCGACGACCCGCTCGTCGGCGGGGTCGTCGGTGACCGTACGGTCCACCGGGCGCCGCTCGTCGATCTGGGCGTGGCGCGCGGTCGGGCTGTCCGTGGTCTGGGTATCGGCCTCGTCGGCGGTCCGACTCCGGTGCGGAATGCCGAGTTTCGCCACGGCAGACCTCCTTGTATCGACATCGAGTGCGGTAGTTACCCGGGGTGGGTACCCAGCGCGCCGGACCGCTACACCGGACAATGCGGGGTATGCCCGACCGGCTGGCGGAGTACCGGCGCAAGCGCGACCCGGCGCGTACCCCTGAGCCGGTGCCGGCGAGCTCACCCGAGGTGGGGCACGGGGACACGTACGTGATCCAGCAGCACCACGCCCGGCGGCTGCACTGGGACCTGCGGTTGGAGCGGGACGGGGTACTGGTGTCCTGGGCGCTGCCGCGCGGCCTGCCCAAGGATCCGGCGCGCAACCACCTGGCGGTGCATACCGAGGACCATCCGATGGAGTACGCGGACTTCTCCGGCGAGATCCCGACGGGGGAGTACGGGGCCGGCCGGATGACGATCTTCGACCGGGGCACGTACACGACCGAGAAGTGGCGCGACCGCGAGGTGATCGTGGTGCTGCACGGCGCCCGGTCGGCCGGCCGGTACGTCCTGTTCCGGACCCGGGGCGACGACTGGATGATCCATCGGATGGACGGGCCGCCGCCGGGCTGGACCCCGCTGCCCGAGCAGGTCGCGCCGATGCTGCAGACCCGGGTGGCGCGGCTGCCGGCCGATGACGAGGCGTTCGGGTACGAGCTGGAGTGGCCGGGCGTACGGGCGCTGGCCGCGATCTCCGGCGGGCGGGTGGAGCTGCGGGTCGACGGGCGGGACGCCATCGACGGGTACCCCGAGCTGCGCGCCCTGGGCGAGGCGCTGGCGCCGATCGAGTGCCTGCTCGACGGGGTGGTGGTCGGGTTCACCCCGGAGGGCACCGTGGAGCCGCCACGGGAGCGGGTGCCGGGACGGCGTACCACCAACCGGCCGTCCGTGCAGTACCTGGCCAGCGACCTGCTCTGGCTGGACGGAGTGTCCACGGTGGACGAACCGTACGCGCGGCGCCGGGAACTGCTCGCCGCACTGGACCTGACCGGTCCGTCCTGGCAGACCCCACCGCACTTCACCGGCGGCGGGCGTTTCGCCCGGGAGGCGGCCCGGGAGCAGGGCGTACCGGGGATCCTGGCGAAGCGGTTGGCGTCGGCGTACCGGGCGGGTCGGCGTACCCGGGACTGGCTGCGCATTCCGGTGTGATCGCGCGTGGCGATGGTACGCCGCGCCCACGCCGGATACCTCGAAATCGGCGAGAACTACCGCAAGATGGGGTATGTCAGCCACGCTGGTGATCGAGAAGTCTCGTGAACCATGCGCCGGAACGGGGGAAACGTGGCCAACCGGGTGGTCATCGGTGGGTACATGCTGGGCGCGCTCGCCCTCACCGCTGGCTACTATGCGTACCCCCACGGGCATTTGATCTTGTGGTGCGTGATCGGCGCGAGCAGCGCCGCCGCGATCGTGCTCGGCGTCCGCACCCACCGGCCACGCCGCCGGCTGCCCTG
>VAXX01000061.1 GCA_005885115.1 Actinomycetota bacterium
CAGGCCGATCCCGCCGGTCACGGCAGCGGCGATGTCGGTGAGGATGCCACCGAAAAGGTTGTCGGTGACCACCACGTCGTACCGGGACGGCTGGGTCACCAGGAACATCGCGGCCGCGTCGACGTGCTGGTACTCGGTGGCGATGTCCGGGTGCTCGGCGGCGACCTGCGCGAAGGCGCGCGCCCAGAGCCCGCCCGCGTGGGTCAGCACGTTGGTCTTGTGCACCAGCGTCACCTTGCGCCGCTCCCGGCGCGCCGCCCGGGCGAACGCGTCCCGGATCACCCGCTCCACCCCGTGCCGGGTGTTCAGGCTCTCCTCGGTGGCGATCTCGGCGGCCGTACCCCGGTGCAGTACTCCACCGGCGCCGGCGTACAGGCCCTCGGTGCCCTCCCGGACGACCACGAGGTCGATCTCGCCGGGCTTGACCGCGCCGAGCGGGCTCGACGTCCCCGGCCACAGCCGGGACGGGCGCAGGTTGACGTACTGGTCGAAGGCGAAGCGCAGCTTGAGCAGCAGCCCGCGCTCCAGCACGCCCGGCGGTACCGTCGGGTCGCCGACCGCGCCGAGCAGGATCGCGTCGTGCCCGGACAGCTCCTCCAGCACGGAGTCGGGCAGCACCTCGCCGGTCCGGTGGTAGCGCGCGGCGCCCAGGTCGTACGCCGTGGTCTGGACCCCCGGCAGGACCGCGTCGAGCACCTTCAGACCCTCGGCCACCACCTCGGTGCCGATGCCGTCACCGGCCACCACCGCGATCCGCGCCACGCCGTCCTCCAGTACTCGCTGTTAAGGGAACGTTAGGCCATCGTCCTAACACCCGGTCCACCACTCCCACTATCTGGGTGACGGGTCCACTTACCAGACAGTTCACAGGAAAGTGTCAGGCCCCGGCAATGTCCGGCTCCTACCGTGAAGCCACACACTCACGAGGGGACCCAGACCATGGCCACCGCAACACTTCCCCGCAGCGAACGGACCGTCGCGCGGCACACCGTCCAGGTCGGCGGCCGGATGTACACCTTCTGCCTGGTGGCGCCGGCCCACCTGGCCCGGCGCGTGCTCGGCGAGGCACTGGCCGGGGCGGTCGCCGAGCTGCGCGCGGTGGACATGGCGTTCAGCCCGTACCGCGGGCGCTCGCTGGTCTCCGCGCTGCGCCGGGGCGAGCTGACCGCGGGCGCGTACCCGCCGCCGCTGGCCGACATCGTCTACCGCTGCGCGGCGCTGCGGCTGGCCACGGACGGCTGGTTCGACGCGTGGGCGGTGCCGGGCGGGTTCGACCCGAGCGGCATGGTCAAGGGCTGGGCGATCGACCGGGCCGCGGTCCTGCTGCGGGCCGCCGGCATCGACGACTACGCGATCACCGCCGGGGGCGACTGGCTGGTCCGGGGGTACGGGCCGCGGGGCGGCGCCTGGCGGGTGGGCATCGCCGACCCGGACAACCCGTTGCGGGTACTCGCGACGGTGGAGCTCACCGACGGAGCGGTGGCCACCAGTGGGTACGGCAGCACGATCGTCGACCCGCACACCGGTACCCCGGTCCGGGGCGCCGGCCCGGCGGCCGTCACGGGACCGTCCCTGGCCACGGCCGACGGGTACGCCACCGCCCTGTACGCCGCCGGAGCGGCCGGCCTGTCCTGGTTCAGCGGCACCGAGGGGTACCGCCCGGTGGTCGTGGACGGGAAGCCGGTACCCGCCTAGGGTTCCGTCAGCGCTCGGTCAGGTCCACAGTGGACGATGCCGTGGCGCCGATCGCGGCGGCCGCCTCGGTGAGGATCTCGGCGGTCACCGGGGAGTCCACGGTCAGCGTCATCAGCGCCTCGCCACCGGCCTGGCGGCGGGCCACCTGCATCGCGGCGATGTTCACGTCGAGCTGGCCGAGGATGGTACCCACGGCACCGATGACACCGGGCCGGTCGAGGTACCGGAAGAACAGCAGTACCCCGTCGGGAGCCAGGTCCAGGTCGTACCCGTCGACCTCGGTCAGCCGCAGCCCGTGCGCGGTGACCGTGCCGGACACGCCGACCGAACGCCCGTCCGGCAGGGCGCCGCGCACCGTCACGAGTACCGGTGCGTCCTCGCTCTCCGCCACGGCGGTCAGCCGCACCTCCACCCCGCGCCCGGCGGCCAGCAGCGGCGCGTTGACGTAGCTGACCTGTTCCTCCACCACGGCCGCGAACAGTCCCTTGGTGGCGGCCAACTTCAGCACCGACACGTCGTTGGCGGCCACCGGTCCGCGTACCTCCACCTCGACCGCGGCCGCGATCCCACCCGCCACCGCGGTGAAGACCATGCCCAGCTTCTCGGCCAGCGGCAGCAGCGGGCGTACGTCCTCGGCGACCACCCCGCCGGCCTGTACGTTGGCCGCGTCCGGGACGAACTCCCCCTGCAGCGCCAGCTTCACGCTGCGCGCGACGGCGAGCCCGGCCTTGTCCTGCGCCTCCACGGTGGACGCGCCCAGGTGCGGTACGGCGACCACGTTGTCGAAGTTGAACAGCGGCGAGGAGGTGCAGGGCTCCTTGGCGTACACGTCGAGCCCGGCGCCGGCCACCCGACCCTCGGCGATCGCGTCGGCCAGCGCCTGCTCGTCCACCAGACCGCCGCGGGCGGCGTTGACGATGCGTACGGTCGGCTTGACCAACCGCAGCTCCTTCTCCCCGATCAGGCCCAGCGTCTCCGGCGTCCTGGGCAGGTGGATGGAGATGAAGTCGCTCTCCCGCAGCAGCTCCTCCAGCCCCACCAGGCGTACCCCCAACTGCGCGGCCCGGGCCGGCTGCACGTACGGGTCGTACGCGATCAGCCGGGTGCCGAACGCGGCCATCCGCTGGGCGAACAGCACGCCGATGCGGCCCAGCCCGACCACGCCGACGGTCTTGCCCTGGATCTCCACGCCGGTGAACCTGGACCGCTTCCACTCCCCCTGGCGCAGCGATGCGCTCGCGGTGGCGGTGTGCCGGGCGACCGCGAGCAGCAGCGCGATCGCCTGCTCGGCGGCGGACACGATGTTCGACGTCGGCGCGTTGACGACCAGGACGCCCTTGGCGGTGGCGGCCGGTACGTCGACGTTGTCCAGCCCGACGCCGGCCCGCGCGACCACCTTCAGCCGGGTACCGGCGGCGATCGCCTCGGCGTCGATCTGGGTGGCGCTGCGCACGATGACCGCGTCGGCCTCGGCGAGCGCGGCCAGCAGCGCGGCGCGGTCGGTGCCGTCGACCTGACGGACCTCGAAGTCGCTGGCGAGGACATCGATGGCGGACGGGGCGAGCTCTTCGGCGATGAGTACGACGTGGGTCACGGTGGTCCTCTTGGTGCACGGGGTGTGGTGTCCCCGACACCTTACGGTGGCGCGCCGGCCGCCGCCTACCCGCCCAGCCAGCAAAATCGGCCCGCTACCCGACAGCGGCCATCATGCTCGATACTTTTCTGACGGCACGATGACAACGGGATGAGGGGCGGATTCGGGTGGGTTACCCGTTCCTGGCGTCTACCTTTTCCATCGACCTCAGCCAACTCGTCGGTGACGTCGCGAATTACGCCGCCGTGGTCACCCTCTCGATCGGAGCGCTCACTTTCCTGTTGCGCCACCGGGACCGCCGGATCGGCCGGCTCTACCTGGGCATGCGCCGGCGCGGCGAGCCGGTGGTGGTGCATCCGGCGACGCCCCGCCCGCTCCAGGTCGACAACCGCGACAATGTGTACGCGCTCAATCAGGGCGAGGTTCTCGCCATCCAGTACATCACCGGATTCTTCGCGTCGCGGCTCAACCAGTCCGGGATCACCTTGCAGTTCCCGCCGAGCAAGGTTGATGTGGAGGGGCTGCTGATTCTGCTCGGCGGGCCGCGCTGGAACGCCTCCACCCGGACCATTCTCGCCGGGCTGCGGGCCTTCGAGGTGGACGAGGGAAAACGCACCATCCGGGTACCGGTGCTGCCGGAACTGGCCGGCCCGGCGATGGACTACGACCGGGCGCTGGTACTCGTCGGGCCGAATCCGTTCCGCAGTTCCGGGCGCTTCGTACTGTGCTGCGGACTGACCACCAGCAGTACCGAGGCGATCGCCCGGTACCTGTTCGAGCAGTACCTGCCGGACGCCTCCCGCAACCTGCTGGAACGGGTCGCCGACGGCTGGCAGGCCGTGCGCTCGGTCGATTCCCGCCGGTCCCGCCGGGCGTGGCATCCCAGCGAACGCGCCGTCACCATCGGGCGCCCGTCCCGGGCCCAGTTCAAGCAGATGCAGTCGGCGCTCTACTGGGGCCTGGTCGCGAATGTCAACGTGTCCCCGGAAGGTACCGCCTCGGTCATCACCGACAGCGTGACCGCCTATTCGTACTCGCACGACAACGTGCCCTCGTACGAGATCCTCGACCTGCGGCTGCGGGAGGAGAGCCGGCCGGTGTCGTACGAGGGCGGGGTGCACCGGCTCAGCCTGCGCCCCGGCGAGCGGGTCACCGTCGACCTCCAACTGCGCAACAACGGAAACAAGTCGTGGCTCAATGACGACGCATTCCAGATCCGGTTGGGTACCGCTGAGCCAAAGGACCGCTACAGTCCGTTCGGTACCGATGAATGGCCGTTTCCGCACCGCGCCGCCCGGGTCACCGAAAAGATGGTGCATCCCGGGCAGGTGATTCCCATTTCACTGACCCTGAAGGCACCGCTGGAGGAAGGCGAATACCGGGAGGCCTTCCAACTCATCCACGAGCTGCGTACCTGGTGCCACGGCCCGATCATCCGCTTGCACGTTACGGTGGAATCGGTACCGGAAGCCGCCGGCGACTGAGTCGGCGCAGGCCGGCGGGGTGGCTGACCCGGCCGGGCTGCGCGTGGGCGGTACCATCGATGGGGAAACATGCCCGAGAGTCCCCTCCGCACCGCCAGCCCGAATACGCAGCCGATGAACCGCAGGAGTTCGATGTCGACGCCAGCAGAACCGCAGATGCGCACATTCACGGGGGAACCAGAGGCTGATGGGACCAATGTTCTAGAATGGTTTGAACGCCGTTCCTTCCACCATTCCGAGTTCGATGACATAGCTCACCTGGCCGACCAGAAGAATCGCGCCGGAGTATCCGTCACACCCGTTCTGCCAACCCGTAACGTGGCCGACACGATCGGTACGGTGCTGAGCAAGTTGACGGTCATGACCACCCGCGGCACACCCAT
>VAXX01000062.1 GCA_005885115.1 Actinomycetota bacterium
CTGATGGTCGCCGGGCTGGTCGGCCTGCTGCTGACCCTGTGGTTCTGGAACAACCGCCGGCGTACGGTCGTCACCCCGGCCCCGGTCGAGCCGGAGGAGCGGGTGGTCAACGAGCGGCAGGTCGAGTACCGGCGGCCGGACTCGACGTACTGACCGCCGGGTCAGCTCGGTCGAACCTCACGCGAACAGGGCGAAGTAGATCGCGATCTGATGGCAGACCGCCGCGACCAGCGTGCAGGCGTGGAAGAACTCGTGGTGGCCGAAGACGCCGGGCCACGGGTTGGGCCGGCGTAGCGCGTAGCAGATCGCGCCGCCGGTGTAGAACGCGCCGCCGGCCAGCAGCAGGACGAACGCGGTCAGGCCACCGTGGGCGAGGATGTCCGGGAGGACGACGACCGCGACCCAGCCCAGCGCGATGTAGAGCGGCGCGGACCGCCAGCGCGGGGCGTTGGGCGAGATCAGCTTCATGCCGACACCGAGCAGCGCGCCGCTCCAGACCACCGCGAGGATCAGCACCGCTTTGGTACGGCTGAGGAGCAGCACGGAGAACGGGGTGTACGTGCCGGCGATGAACACGAAGATCATCGAGTGGTCGAGCCGGCGCATGAGCTGGTACGCGCGCGGAGTCCAGACCCGGCGGTGGTACAGGGCGCTCGTGCCGAACAACGCGCAGACGGTCACGCTGTAGATCGCGGTCGAGACGGCCGCGCCGGGCTTGGTGCTCACGGTCGCGGCGAGGGTGACGAGTACGGTGCCGGCGACGGCGGCGACGAAGAAGGCGTACGCGTGCAGCCAGCCGCGCATCAACGGCTTCCCGAGGTCCCTCGGGCGCATCCGGGTCGGAGTGGCGGTCACATACCTCAGGTTACGACGCCGTAAGTTACTCGTCAGTAGTAAGAGATACTGCTCACGTGCGGGTACGCGGGGTGGGCTGGTCGGCGGTGCTCGTCGAGTGCGACGTACCCCTGGCGGTGGCCGCCTGGCTGGGCGAACTGCGCGCGGCCGGCGAGATCGACGCCACTGAGATCGTGCCGGGGGAGGCGACGGTTCTGGTGGACGGGGTACCGGAGCCGGACGCGCTCGTCGCCGTGCTCGACGGCGCGGCCGAGCCGGCCGCCGGTGCCGCGTCCTCCGCCCGTCGGGTCGAGCTGCCCACCGTGTACGACGGGGCCGACCTTGAGGTGGTGGCCTCGCACTGGGGCGTACCGGTCGCCGAGGTGGTGGCCCGGCACGTGGACACCGAGTTCACCGTGGCGTTCTGCGGGTTCGCGCCCGGGTTCGGGTACCTGACCGGGTTGCCCGCCTCGCTTGCCGTACCCCGGCTCGCGACGCCCCGGCCCCGGGTACCGGCCGGGAGCGTCGGGCTGGCCGGGCGGTACACCGGCGTGTACCCGGGCGCCTCGCCGGGCGGTTGGCTGCTCATCGGGCGTACCGACGCGCGGCTGTTCGACGTGTCCACGTCGCCACCGGCGCTGTTGACGCCCGGGACGACGGTGCGGTTCGTCCGTGCTTGAGGTGCTGCGGGCCGGGCCGCTGACCACCGTCCAGGACCTGGGCCGTCCCGGGTACGCACACCTGGGCGTACCCCGGTCCGGTGCGCTGGACGTACCGGCGCTGCGGGCGGCGAATGCGTTGGTAGGCAACGATTCCGGGGCGGCGGGACTGGAGGTCACGCTGACCGGGTGCGTACTGCGGTCGCGGGTACCTGCCGTCCTGGCGGTCACCGGTGCGCAGGCGGTGGTCCGGGTGGACGACGCCGAAATGCCGTACGGTGAGCCGTTTCCGGTGGCCGCCGGCTCGACTGTCCAGATTGGACGGACTTCCGTCGGGGTCCGAAGTTACCTCGCCGTCGCGGGTGGGATCGACGTGCCGCCGGTACTCGGGAGCCGGTCGACGGACACCCTGTCGGGGCTCGGGCCGCAACCGTTGCGGGACAACGATGTGCTGCCGCTCGGCGAGCCGGCCGGCGCATCGTCCACTGTGGACGTTCCGGAGTATGCGTCGAGGGTCGAGCTGCGGTACCGGCCGGGGCCCCGGGACGACTGGTGCGTGGAGTCGTTGGCTGGCAGCGCGTACACCCTCTCGCCGTTGAGCAACCGGGTCGGCGCGCGACTGGCCGGCCCCACCCTGACCCGCGCGGTGGCCGGCGAACTTCCCCCCGAGGGCGTGGTCCTGGGCGCGATCCAGGTGCCCGCCGACGGGCAGCCGCTGGTGTTCCTGGCCGACCACCCGACCACCGGCGGGTACCCGGTGATCGGCGTCGTGCACCCCGCGGACCTGTCCGGGCTCGCGCAGGCCCGGCCGGGCGCTAGCGTCGTATTCCATGGACCTTAACGCGGACCTCGGCGAGGGCTTCGGCGTCTGGCGGCTCGGCGACGACGAGGCGCTGCTCGCCGTATTGACGAGCGCGAATGTCGCATGCGGGTTCCACGCCGGTGACCCGTCGACGGCGCCGGATCGAGTACGACCCGGCCGAGCTGCGCGACGACGTGCTGTACCAGCTCGCCGCGCTGGACGGGTTCGCGCGGGTGGCCGGGGACCGGGTGCGGTACGTCAAGCCGCACGGGGCGCTGTACAACACGGCGGTGACCGACGAGGGGCAGGCCGGAGCCGTGGTGTCGGCGGTGTTGGCCCGCGACCGTACGCTGCCGGTGCTCGGGCTGCCCGGGTCCGCGCTACTGCGGCAGGCGTCGGCGGCGGGCCTGCGGGCGGTACCGGAGGGGTTCGCCGACCGCGGGTACCTGCCCTCCGGCGCGCTCGTGCCGCGTGGGCGACCCGGTGCGTTGGTGACCGATCCGGATGAGGTCGCGCGCCGGGCGGTACGGATGGCGGTGCGCGGTACGGTGATCGCCGTCGATGGAACCGAGGTCGGGTGTGCGGTCGAGTCGGTGTGCGTACACGGGGATACGCCGGGCGCGGTCGGGCTGGCCCGGGCGGTAAGGGCCGCGTTGACCACGGCCGGCGTACCGCTGGCCCCGTTCAGCCGCGCAGGATGAGGCGCAGCTCGGTCGGGCCGGTGGGGTCGAGGCGGACCGGTACGCCCCAGTCCTGCCGGGTCAGGTGGCAGGCCGGATGTTCGGCTTCGGCGTCACAGGTCGCGGCCTGCGCGACGACCTGGAGTATCCCGCCCTCCGGCGGGTCCGCGAGCCGCAGCGTACGGGACAGCTCGCTGGACACCCCGGCACCGGCGAGCAGCAGCCCGGGCGGGGAGGCGGAGACCTCCAACCGGGTCGGTACGCCGAAGGAGTCGTCCAGCTTCTGGCCGGGCGCCGGGGTGAACACCACGTCGAGGCGTACCTCGCCGGGGGCGAGTACGGTCGGCGGCCGCTCGGTCCGGTACCGCCGACCGGCCGTGGCGTCGGTCGGGTCGGTGGTGAGGCGGGCCAGTCGGTGCGCGCCCGACTCGACCACGAAGACCTCGCCGTCCGGGGCCAGCACCAGGTCGCTCGGCTCGGCCAGCCCGGTCATCACCGTGCTCACGCCACCGTCGGCGTACCGGCGCACCGCCCCGTTGTACGTGTCCGCCACGAGGACCGTCCCGTCCGGCAACGCCAGTACGCCCAGCGGATGCTGGAACAGCGCCTGCGTCGCGGGCCCGTCGACGTGACCGAAGTCGAACAGCCCCTGCCCGACCACGGTGTGCACGGCGCCGTCGGATACGAAGCGCAGCGCGGAGGACTCGCTGTCCACCAGCCAGAGCCGTCCGTCCACAGTGGACAGTCCGGACGGCTGGGCCACCCACGCCTGCGCCAACGGCCCGTCTCGTAAGGCTTCCACGGTGGTACCGGCGTAGGCGCCGGCCGTCCGCCGTACCGGGTCGAACCACCACAGCTGATGGATCCCGGCCATCGCGACGATCAGCCGGTCCTCGTACCACGCCAGGTCCCACGGCGAGGACAGGTCCACGGCGAGCGCGTCGTGCGCGTGACCGTCCACAGTGGACCGCCACGGTCGGCCGGTGCCGGCCACCGTGGACACCGTCCCGTCGGCGAGGCGTACCCCGCGCAGCAGGTGGTTGACCGTGTCGGCGACCACCAGGTCGTACCCGGCCACCTCGGCCACGTGCGCCGGCAGCAGGCACAGGCCCTGCGGCTCGGTGAACTCGGCCGCGTCCGCCGGCCCGTCGGCCCGGCCGCGCCGCCCCGAGCCGAACCGCCGCAGGACCGTCGCGCCGTCCGGCGCCAGCTCCACGATCTGGTGCGCCGCCGACGACGACACCAGGAAACCCCCGCGCGGCGCGGCGATCGCCTTGCCCGGGAAGTGCAACGACCCTTCAAAAACCGGCGGAGGTACGTACGGTCCGTCCCCCCGCCGCAGCGTCCCCTTGGCCTCGTGTACCGCGACCAGCTCGTCGATCAGCGCGGTGAGCCCGGCAGCGTGTCCCTCGCCGGTCATCGTCGCGACGACGTACCCCTCCGGGTCGATCACGCACAGGGTCGGCCAGGCCCGGGCGGCGTACTGGCCCCACGTCACCATCTCCGGATCGTCCAGCACCGGATGCGTCACGCCGTACCGCTCGACGGCCGCCGCGAGCGCGTCGGGATCCTTCTCGTGCTCGAACTTCGGCGAGTGCACCCCGACCGCCACCAGTACGTCGCCGTACCGCTCCTCCAGCGGCCGCAGCTCGTCCAGCACGTGCAGGCAGTTGATGCAGCAGAACGTCCAGAAGTCCAGCAGCACGACCTTGCCGCGCAGCTCGGCCAGGCTCAGTCGGCGCCCGCCGGTGTTCAGCCAGCCGCGGCCCCGCAGCTCCGGAGCGCGTACCCGCGAAGCGGACCTCAGTGCGCCGGTTTCAGACACAGGACCTGGTCGGGCTTGCCGCTCTCCTGGAGTTCGACGTACGGCTGGCCCTTGTCCGGGCACTTGTCCACGGTGTCGACCTTGGACATGACCCGGTACGCGCTGGCGTCCGTACACGCGACCGAGATCGCCTTGTCGTCGGCCCTTTTGACACAGGAGCCGACGGCGAAACTGTTGCTGCTGCTGGTCTTCGACAGGACCAGGAACACCCCGACGACGATCACCACGAGTACCACGACCGCGGCGATCACGACCCCGATGATGAGTCCCCGCTTCGACCTGGCCGGCGCCTCGATGGCCGGATCGTCGTACCGCAGGCCGGCGAAGCGGCCCGGTTCGGGGCCGGCGTACGGCGGCTGCGCCCCGTACGACGGCGTGCCGTACGTACCGGAGGGTGGCGGGCCGGAGGCTGGCGGGCCGGATTGGGGCGCACCGGGCTGCGGTGGCCCGCCGAACCCACCCCCGTACCCGCCCGGAGCCGGCGGCGGCTGGGGCGGCCCCCAGGCCGGCGGCTGCGGTACCCGTGCGGTGCCCCGGGTACCCGACGGTGCCTCGGGCTGGTCCGGCGGCCGGTGCGGTGGCGGAGCGCCTTCGGGCTCATAGGCAGGCGGGTATGCGCCCTGGGACATCTGCGCCTCCTCGCTGGTGGGCGCCGGTCGCGCCGGCCGTTAGTGACACTACCCGCCCGGCGCCACGCGAAGGAGCCCGCTGGCTGACCCGCCTCGGACGGGCCAGCCAGCCGTAAACCGGCCCAGCCAGCCGTAGAGCCGGCTCAGCCCCAGGCGAGCAGGGTCGCCTCGGGATCGGACAGGAAGGCCCCGACGTCGCGGAGGAACTTCGAACCGAGCTCACCGTCGATGATCCGGTGGTCGAACGAGAGCCCCAAGGTGGTCACGCTGCGTACCTTGACCTTGCCCTTGTGTACCCACGGCGCCTCACGGATCGCCCCGAACACCAGGATGGCGGCCTCCCCGGGCGGCAGGATCGGGGTGCCCGTGTCCACGCCGAAAACCCCGACATTGGTGATGCTGAACGTACCCCCGGTGAGGTCGGCCGGCGTGGTCCTGCCCGCCTTCGCGGTCTGCACCAGCGCGGTCATCGCGTCGGCCAGCTCGCGCAGCGAGAGCTGCTCGGCATTCTTGATATTGGGTACGACCAGCCCGCGCTCGGTCGCCGCCGCGATCCCGAGGTGCACGTAGTCCTTGACCACGATCTCCGTACCGGCCCACGTCGAGTTGACCAGCGGGTGCCGCTTGAGCGCGACGAGCACCGCCTTGGCGGCCAGCAGCAGCGGCGAGACGCGTACCTCCCGCCACTCCGGCAGCGCCTTGAGCCGCTCCAGCGCCCGGACCGCCCGGGTCACGTCCACGGTCAGGAACTCGGTCACGTGTGGCGCGGTGAACGCGCTGGCCACCATGTTCTCGGCAGTCAGCTTGCGTACCCCCTTGACCGGGATCCGTTGTTCACCACCGCGGACCTGCACCGGCGCCGACCGCGCGGCCTCCACGTCGGCCCGGGTGATCGAGCCCTGGGGCCCGCTGCCGGCCAGCGCCGTCAGGTCCACCCCGAGGTCGCGGGCCAGCTTGCGGACCGGCGGCTTGGCCAGCACGCCCGGCGCGGGCGCCGGGTCTTCAGGCGCGACCTCCGTCGTGGTCGCCCGCGGGCGGCGCTTGGCCGTCGTGGTCTTCGGCCCGTAACCCACCAGCACGGCGGTACGTCCACCCGGCGCCGGCCCGCCGATCATCCCCGGTTCGACCGCACCCTCCGCCGGGGCCACCTCGACCGCGGCGAGCGCGGCCGGGGACGGTTCGGCATCCGGGTCGGTGTCGATGGCGATGATCGGGGTACCCACCTCGACGGTCGTACCCTCCGGGTGGAAGATCGAGGTCACCCTGCCGGCCCACTTCGCCGGGATCTCCACGGCCGCCTTGGCCGTCTCCACCTCGACGATCGGCTGGTTGAGGTGGACCGTGTCGCCCTCCTGGACCAGCCACTTGAGGATCTCGCCCTCGGTCAGGCCCTCGCCGAGGTCGGGCAGCGGGAACTCCTTGACGCGCGACACGGCGCTCACCACCCGAAGCTACGGTCGACGGCGTCGAGTACCCGGTCCAGGTCGGGCAGGTACTCCTCCTCCACCCGGGCGGCCGGGTACGGCACGTTGAAGCCGGTCACCCGCAGTACCGGCGCCTCCAGCGAGTAGAAGCACTCCTCGCTGACCCGGGCGGCGACCTCGGCACCGAGGCCCACGTTCGACGGTGCCTCGTGGATCACGACGAGCCGGCCGGTCCGGCGCACCGAGGCGTACACCGGGGCCAGGTCGAGCGGGGACAGCGACCGCAGGTCGATGACCTCCAGCTCGCGGCCCTCCTCGGCGGCGGCGCTGGCCGCGTCGAGCGCGGTACGCAGCATCGGCCCGTACGCCACCAGGGTCGCGTCGGTACCCTCCCGGACCACCTGCGCCGCGTGCAGGTCCAGGGCGCTGGAGCCGGTGTCGACCGGGCCCTTCTCCCAGTACCGGCGCTTGGGCTCGAAGAAGATGATCGGGTCGTCCGAGCTGATCGCCTGCCGGATCATCCAGTACGCGTCGTTCGGGGTGGCACACGTGACGACCTTGAGGCCGGCGGTGTGCGCGAAGTACGCCTCGGGGGACTCGGAGTGGTGCTCGACCGCGCCGATACCGCCGCCGT
>VAXX01000063.1 GCA_005885115.1 Actinomycetota bacterium
CCCACCCGCCGGCTGGTCGCCCACTTCGCCAGCACCGTCGGTATCCACGAGGGCTCGGACGTGCGGGTGCTCGGGGTACGCATCGGCGACGTGGTACGGGTCGTCCCGCAGGGGCGCACCGTGCTCGTCGAGCTGCGCTACGACGCGAAGTACCCGATCCCGGCCGATGTCACCGCCGCCATCATCCCGCCCAGCGTGGTCAGCGACCGGTACGTCCAGCTCACCCCCGCGTACGCCGGCGGTCCGGTCCTGCCCGACGGTGCCGACCTGCCGATCGGGCACACCGCCGTCCCGCTGGAGCTGGACGACGTGTACCGCGCGCTGGACCAGTTCAACACCGCGCTGGGCCCGCAGGGCGCCAACTCCGGCGGCGCGCTGAAGAACCTCGTCGCCACCGGCGCGGCCAACCTCGACGGCAACGGCGAGAACCTGGGTGCCACGCTCGACGGGTTCGCCAAGACGCTGGGTACCCTCGCCGACGGCCGCGCCGACCTGTTCGGCTCGCTGGCCGACCTCCAGCGCTTCGTCACCGCGCTGGCCGAGAGCGACCAGCAGGTACGGCGGTTCAACGACCAGCTCGCCACGGTCAGCGAGCAACTGGCGGGGGAGAGCCAGGACCTCGCGGCCGCGCTGCGCAACCTGGCCACCGCGCTGGCCGACATCACGACGTTCGTCCGGGACAACCGGGCGGCGTTGAAGTCCAATGTGGAGGGTCTGACCGAGGTCTCCGGGGTACTGGCCCGGCAGCAGCAGGCGCTGGCCGAGGTGCTGACCGTCGCGCCGCTGGGCCTGTCCAACCTGAACCTGTCGTACAACGCGCGCTCCGGCACCCTGGACACCCGTAACGACGCCACCGGCCCGTACGACCCGGCCAGCTACGTCTGCTCGCTGCTGGTCGACGTGGTACCGGTGGCCCAGGTACCCCGGGAGTGCATCGCCCTGGCCCAGACCCTCGCGGCCGGGCACCTTCCGATGACCGCCGAGCTTCGCAGGCTTGCCGGGCTGCCGTCCGCCAGCTCCCCGCCGGGCGGCAGCGCGTCCGGTACCCCGGGGGTGCCAGCGTCCGGGGTACCAGGTCCCAGCGTCGGAGTCGGTGGTGGCGGCCCGGTCGCCACCGACCCGACGCTGGGCGGGATCCTGGGGGGCCTGCCGTGAACCGGATCGCGCTGCTGCTCCTGCCGGTACTCCTGCTGTCCGGCTGCACCACGCTGCCCGGCGGCGCCCCGGGCGGACCCTCGTACCGGGTCACCGCCGAGTTCTCCGACGTCCTGGACCTGGTACCGCAGGCCGCCGTCAAGGTCAACGACGTGACCGTCGGCAGCGTGGACAAGCTGTCGCTGGTCGGCTGGACGGCCCGGGTCACCCTGCGGATCGACCGCGACGTGAAGCTGCCCGCCAACGCCACCGCCGCGATCCGGCAGACCAGCCTGCTCGGCGAGAAGTTCGTCTCGCTCTCGGCGCCGGCCGACGAGAGCCCGCGCGGCGTACTCGCCGACGGCGCGACGATCCCGTTGTCCCGCACCAGCCGCACCGTCGAGGTCGAGGAGGTGCTCGCGGCGCTGGGCATGCTGCTCAGCGGCGGCGGACTGGCCCAGCTCAAGACCATCAACGAGGAGCTGGCCACGGCGCTGTCCGGCCGTGAGGACGCGGTCACCGATTCGCTGCACCAGCTCGACACGTTCCTCGCCGGACTCGATGCCCAGAAGGCCGAGCTGGTCCGGGCTATCGACGCGCTGGACCGGTTCTCGGCCCACCTGGCCCAGCAACGGGACACCATCGCCCACGCGCTGGACTCGCTCGGCCCTGGGCTGGCCGTCCTGGCCCAGGAACGCCAGCAGCTCACCGGGGCGCTCACCGCGCTGTCCGGACTGTCCACGGTGGGTACCCGGGTGGTCAACGCCAGTACCGAGGACACCCTGGCGACGCTGCGGGCGCTGCGCCCGTTGCTCGACCAACTGGTACGCGCCGGGGACGACCTGCCCCGTGCGCTGGACTTCCTGCTCACCTACCCGTTCCCGCCCAACGCCATCGGCGCGGTGTCCGGTGACTTCGTCCGGCTGCACGTGACCCTGGACCTCAACGGGGCCACCATCCTGGCCAACCTGCTCGCCGCCCCGCCCACGCCGGCCGCCGCGAAGACGCCCGGACTCCCGGGCCTACCCGGACTGCCCGCCGTACCGGGGGTCACCGCTCCGCTGCCCGCTCCCGGCACCGCCCCCACACCGGGAGCGGGCGGCGGTACCTCCGGCGGTACCGGCGGTACCGGCTGCGGCCTGCTCGGAATCCTGACGGGGTGCCAGCCATGAGGATCAGCCGGCTCGGGCGTATCCAGGTGATCGTGTTCGCGATCGTCAGCCTACTCGGCGTCTCGTTCGTCGGGTTCCGGTACGTCGGCATCGGGCAGAGCCTGTTCAGCGGCGACTACCTGGTCCACGCCGACTTCGCCCGGACCGGCGGGATCTTCCCGAACGCTCCGGTCACCGTCCGGGGCGTACCGGTCGGGCAGGTCGCCTCGGTGGCCCTGCACGGCACCGTGGTCCGGGTGGACCTGCGGATCCACGGCACGGTACCGGCGGACCTGCGCGCCGTGGTGGCCCAGCGCTCGGCCGTCGGGGAGGAGTACGTGGACCTGCGCCCGAACTCCGACACCGGCCCGTACCTGCGTGCCGGCGACGTCATCCCGGTCGACCGTACGGGTACCCCGCTGCCCGTGGAGACGTTGCTGGCCAACCTCGACGCCCTGGTCCGGTCGGTGGGTATCCGCGATCTGACCACTCTCATCGACCAGCTCGGTACGGCCTTCGAGCACAACAGCGCGGCCCTGCGCCAGATCATCGAGGCCTCCGACGAGCTGCTCCAGTCCGCCACCCAGAACCTGCCCCAGACCAAGGCACTGATCCGGGACGGCAGCACGGTTCTGGATACCCAGATCGCCGGGGCCGACGCCATCCGCCGCTGGGCGGCCGGCCTCGCCCAGCTGACCGCGGCGTTGCGCGGCTCGGACGGGGACCTGCGGCGGCTGCTGACCGCCGGCCCGCCCGCCGCCCGGCAACTCGTCGGCCTGCTGCGCGACCTGGACCCGACGATCGGCACGCTGCTGGGCAACCTGGTCACCGTCAACGGGATCGCCGCCCGGCGGCTGCCCGGCATCGAGCAGATCCTGGTGGAGTTCCCGATCGTGGTGTCCGGCGGGTTCACCATCGCGCCGGGCGACGGTACCGCCCACTTCGGTCTGGTCCTCAACGTCGGCAACCCGCCGCCGTGCCAGTACGCCCAGGGCGGCCAGGCCGGCTGCCACGTCCCCCGCGGCGCCAACGCCGCGCCCGGCGCCGGCGGTACCGGCCCCACGCCCGCGCCGCTGGGCGGCGCACCGCAACCCGACCCGGGCACCGGACTGGTGGACGGCGGCGACGGCCTGCCGCTGCTGCTGGGCGGCACCGGCGGCCAGGACCGGATGGCCGGCGCCCAGTCCTGGAAAGAGCTACTCCTCGCCGGGCTCACGCCATGAACAACCGAGCCGGGCTCACGCCATGAACAACCGAACGGAGGCGACCATGGTCACCCGTGATGACCGTCGCACGGTGGCGCTCGCCGCCCGCCGGAACGCCCGGGTCCACACCCGCCGCGCGGTCGGCGCCGCCCCGGGCGAGGCGGACTTCCTCCCCGGACCCGAGCCGCTGGAGACCGTCGAGCCGCCCAGCCCGCCGCGGCGGGTGGTCCGCCGCCCCCGGCCGGACCGGCGGGCCACCAGGCCCGAGGTCGCCCGGCCCGCCGAGCCGAAACCGGCCGGCCGCTGGCGGTGGGGCGCCCGGATCGCGCTGGTCGCCGTGCTCGCCGCGGTCGCCGCCGCGGGGCTCCTCGGACGGCAGTGGTACGACCAGCGGCAGCTCGACACCGCCCGCCAGCAGGCCCTGGCCGCGGCCCGGCAGGAGACGGTCGACTTCGTCTCGATCAGTGCCGCGAGCGTGGACCGGGACCTGCGGCGCATCTCCGACGGCGCGACCGGTGAGTTCAAGGACGAGTTCACCCGGGACCTGACGCAGGTACGCGCCGCCGTGGTGGAGAACAAGGTGGACTCCACCGGCAGCGTCCTGCGGGCCGCGGTGGTCTCCTCCGACCTGCGTACCGCCGTCGTGCTCGTCGCCATCGACGCGACCGTGAAGAACACCAGCGCCCCGGACGGCCGGCTGTCCCACTACCGGATCCAGGTGAGCCTGGCCCGGGACGGCGGGTCCGGCCGGTGGCTGGTCTCCCAGCTCCAGTTCGTCGGCTGACCGGAGGCCACCGATGCGACGCATATCCCTGCCCGAGACCGGTCGCGCGCTCGCGCTGCTGACCGTCGCCGCGCTCGCCGCCGCTACCCTCGCCGGCTACTTCTGGTACGGCCAGCACCGGGCCCAGCAGCGCGACCACACCGCCCGTACCTGCCTGGCCGCGGCCACCCCGGCCGCCCAGGCGATCTTCTCCTACGACTACCGGACCTTCGACGCCAGCGTCAGCAACGCGCACGGCTTCGTCACCGGTACCTTCGCCACCGAGTACGCCGCGACGACGAAGACGTTGAAGACGACGGCCGTCAAGGAGCAGGCGGTCGTCCAGGCGCAGGTGTCCGCGGTGGGGCTGGTCGAGTCCGGGGACCACACCGTGCAGGTGATGGTCTACCTCAACCAGTACCGGCGCAACGCCAACATCACCGGCGAAAAGGTCGACCAGGACCGGGTGGTGTTGACCATGACGCCGGACCGTGGGGACTGCAAGGTGTCCGGAGCCGCCGCGATCTGATGTGCTTTGCTGGAGGCGTGAGCTCGGGTATCCGACCGGTCCGGCGCCGCCAGCTCCTGACGCTCGGTGCGGCGGCGCTGCTGGCCGGCTGCTCCGGCGACGGTACGCACGAGGGCGACGCCCGGTGGAACGCCGCCCCGGCCTCATCGAACGTGCCCGGCGACTCCCACTCCGGTCCGCCGACCCCGACCCCGGCCGGTACCCCGTCCCCCTCCCCGACGCCGTGGCAGATCCCCACTCCGGCGACCCCGACCCCCGGCGTATGCCCCGGTACCCCCGGGGTCGTGCAGCACCCCGGTGGCCCGCAGCACTACCTGCCGTGCAGCGGTACCGACATCGCCCTGACCATCGACGACGGGCCGGACCCGCAGACCCGCAACTGGTCGCCTCGGTGGCCGCGGCCGGGCACCAGGTCGCCAACCACACCTTCACCCACGCCCAGCCCTTCGCCCGGCTGACCGCGCCGCAGGTGCACGACGAGATCGCCCGTACCTCCGACGTGCTCGCCGGGATCGGGATCCGGCCACGGCTGTTCCGCGCACCGGGCGGCGAGTGGTCCCCGGCCACGCTGGGCGAGTGCGCCGCCGCCGGGCTACGCCCGCTCGACTGGTCGGTCGACCCGCGGGACTGGTCCCGGCCGGGGGTACGGCACATCGTCGAGACGATCCTGACCCGGACCCGGCCCGGCGCGATCATCCTCGACCACGACGGCGGCGGCGACCGCCAGCAGACGCTGGACGCGCTGACCATCGCGCTCCCGCGCCTGCTGGACGCCGGCTACCACTTCGTCCAGCCCTGAATCCTGCTCAGCTGGGCTCGGGCGGGGCCACGTGCGCGTCGGGACCCGGGAAGCACAAGGTCTCGTGGCCGTTGTCGGTCCACCGCACCAGGTACGGCGGCCGGCCATCGGTACCGCGCACCTCCAGCACCACCCCGATCCGCTTCGGCGTGCCCACGTGGGCACCCTCGAGGACCAACCGGTCTCCGGTCTGTGCCTTCATCTGACGCCCCTTCCCCAGTCCGGCGGGCTCTCCCCATGACGCTACGCCGGGCCGGGCGGGCCCGGACAGGTCAAGCGCGGGAATTGCGTTACCCGACCAGGGTCTTGATGGCGGAGGTGAGGGTGGACAGGCCCTTCTTGGCGTCGGCGAAGAACATCCCGGTCTTCGCGTTGGCGTAGAGCTCGTTGTCGATGCCCGCGTACCCCTGGCCCATCGACCGCTTGATGACGATGATGCTGCGGGCGTTGTCCACGTCGAGGATCGGCATGCCGGAGATGGCGGTACCGGGTCGGCGCGCGGCCGGGTTGGTCACGTCGTTGGCGCCGATCACCAGCGCCACGTCGGTACGCGCGAACTCCGGGTTGACCTCCTCCATCTCCCGCAACTGCGGGTAGGGCACGTTGGCCTCGGCGAGCAGGACGTTCATGTGCCCGGGCATCCGGCCGGCGACCGGGTGGATGGCGTAGCTGACCTCGACGCCCCGTTGTTCGAGCAGCTCGGCGAGCTCGGCGACCTCGTGCTGTGCTTGGGCGGCGGCCAGCCCGTACCCGGGTACGACGATCACCTTGCTGGCGTATGCCAGTTGGATCGCCACGTCGTCGGCGCTGACCTCGCGGACGCTGGTACCCCCGGGTCCGGCCACGGCGGCGGCGGTGTCCCCGGTGCCGAACCCGCCGATGATGATGTTCGGGATCGACCGGTTCATCGCGTCGGCCATCAGCTTGGTCAGGATGCCACCGGA
>VAXX01000064.1 GCA_005885115.1 Actinomycetota bacterium
TACGCTCGGCCGTCGCCGCCTCCAGGACGGCGGACTCCGCCGGACCGCCGAGCCGACCGGCGAGCCCGACCAGGGTCTGCGCCGCCCGGTCCAGGCGCTCCCAGGCCGGTACGACCGACGAGCCCCGGATCCGCGCCCGGCCCTGTACCCGCCGCAGCTCGGCCAGGGCACCGGCCCCACCGGGCAGTCGGGCGAGCACGGCGCCGATCCGCGCCCGGGTCAGGGCCGCCGCCCGGGCCGGGTCCACCGGTTCGGGTGCCGGCTGGGCGGCCAGCTCCCGCAGGTCACTCCACCGCCAGAAGGTCAACGCGGCGGTACCGCCGGTCAGCGCCGCCCAGATCGCGTCCGGCCAACCCAGCCCGTGGTACGGGACGAGCACGGCACTGGCCCCGCCGAAGGTACCGGCGAGCACGCTCCACCGGCGCGCGGACCGGCGCAGCCGGCGTACCTGCCGGAAGTACCTGGTCCGCGCATCCATCGGGTCAGCCTGTAGCCACGTCGTCCCGGCCGGTTACCCGGCCGCCGACTCGCCGCTCTTGTCCCGGGCCATGCTCGCCCGGATCTCGTCCAGCCGGGCCACCCCGGGGGTGTTCACCGGAGCCGGCGCGGGGGTGTCGTCGGCGGGAGCCGCCTCGACCGCCGGCGCCTGCGGCGCCGCCGCGAGCTGCTCGCCGGCCATGCTCGCGCGGATCTGGTCCAGCCGGGACGCGCCGGCCATGTCCAGCGTCGACTTCTGTACCTCGAGCATCCGGCCCTCGACCGAGTTGGAGGCCAGCTCCGCCCGGCCCATCGCGTTGGCGTACCGGCGCTCGATCTTCTCCCGTACCTCGTCCAGCGACGGCGTGTTGCCCGGCGCGGCGAGCGAGGACATCGACTCCAGCGACCGGGCCACGGTCTCCTGCATCTTGGCCTGCTCAAGCTGGCTGAGCAGCTTGGTCCGTTCGGCGATCTTCTGCTGGAGCACGTGGGCGTTGTTCTCCACCGCCTTGCGGGCCTGGGTGGCCGCGTTCAGCGCCTGGTCGTGCAGGACCTTCAGGTCCTCCATGTTCTGCTCGCTGGCGACCAGTTGGGTGGCGAAGGTCTGTGCGGTCGTCTGGTACCGGACCGCCTCCTCCTCGTTGCCCCCCGCGCGCGACTTGTCCGCCAGGACCAGCGCCTGCCGGGCCGAGGACTGCAACTTCTGTACGTTGTCCAGCTCCCGGGACAGCTTCATCTCCAGCTGGCGCTGGTTTCCGATCACGGCGGCGGCCTGTTGGACGAGCGCCTGGTGCTGCCGCTGGGCGTCCTCGATCGCCTGCTGGATCTGCACCTTCGGGTCGGCGTACTCATCAATCTTGGCGCCGAACAGCGCCATCAGGTATCGCCAGCCCTTGACGAACGGGTTCGCCATCTGCCTCGGTCCTCTCTGCGGCCAATCCTCGGTCGGCTCGTCCCATGGTGACAGGCGGATGCGAGCCGCGGCCACGCCTTCCTGACAGGGATTGCCTACTCACCGGCGACGATACGCCCACCGGGATGGGTCAGGCCGCGGACAGGACGTCTCGGCCCCGGTTGCCGCCCGGCAGCCGCCGGGTGGCCCGTAGCGTGGCGGCCAGCGGGCTGTCCTGGCGTACCGTGACGGCCACGTCGCCGTCGACCGTGGTCGACAGGCTGGCCGGCACCGCCTCGCCCGGCACGGGCGCCAGGATGCCGTCGACCTGCTCCGCGCTGGCCACCGTGAAGCTGACCTCGTGTAGCAGTTCGGAGAGCCGGGCGCCGAGGGCGTCACAGATCGCCGCCAGCAGCTCGCTGGAGGCCTCCTTCTGACCGCGCTCGATCTCGGACAGGTAGCCCAGGCTGACGTTGGCGGCGGTGGAAACCTCCCGCAGGGTGCGGTGCTGTGCCTGCCGGCGCGCGCGCAGCGCGTCACCGATCACTCGACGGAGCAGGACCATGGCACCCCCTTGCATCTCGCGCTATCCCGCAACGGTACCCGTTCGCGGCCCCCGCGCACATCGTGCCCCGCCGCCTATGGATATGCGGACCACAACCGTGACCGGACGCGCCACATTCCCCCGGCTCACCCGCGCAGCGCATCCGCCAGAAGGTTGAGGGCGCCGGACACGGCCGCGCTCCGGACGGCCGCGCGGTCCCCGGCCAGGTCGAGCCGGCGGATCCGGGCCGCCCCGGACGGCCCGGCCAGCCCCAGGTAGACGGTGCCGGGCGGCACCCCGTCCTGCGGATCAGGCCCCGCGACCCCCGTGGTGGCCAGGCCCCAGTCGGCGGCGCAGCGCTCGCGGGCGCCGGCCGCGAGGGCGGCGGCCACGTCGGCATGCACCGGCCCGTGGGCCGCCAGAAGCGCCGGGGGTACGCCCGCCAGACGCACCTTGAGATCCGTGGCGTACACGATCAGCCCGCCCCGGAAGGCGCGGCTCGCCCCCGGTACGTCCACGATCGTCGCGGCGAGCAGCCCGCCGGTCAGCGATTCGGCGACCGCGAGGGTCTGGCCCCGGGCGCGCAGCGCCGCCAGTACCGTCTCGGCGCTCACCGGCGGCGCAGCCGGCTCGCCCGGACCACGTAGTCGATCCCGGTCGCGACCGTGATCACCACCGCACCTCCCATGATCACCGGCCCGACCGCGGTCAGGTAGCCCGGCACCGGCCACAGGTACCACGAGATCGCCGCGATCTGCAACGCCGTCTTGATCTTCCCGCCCCGGCTGGCCGGGATCACCCCGCGCCGGATCACCACGAACCGCAGCGCCGTGACGCCCACCTCGCGGCCCAGGATCAGTCCGGTGACCCACCAGGGCAGCCGCCCGTACGCGGACAGGAGCACCAGGGCCGTACCGGTCAACGCCTTGTCCGCGATCGGGTCGGCGACCTTGCCGAACACGGTCACCAGGTCCCAGGTACGGGCGACCCAGCCATCGACCAGGTCGGTCACGGACGCGACGGCGAACACCACGCAGGCGACCATCCGCAGGTGCGGTTGGGTCAGGTGGGACGCCACGGTCAGCGCCAGGAACACCGGGATCAGGACGATCCGTACCCCGGTCAGGGCGTTCGCCGGGTTCAGTACGGGCACCGAGCGCCCGACCGGAGCCGCGGCCGGATCCGGCTGCGGGTTCACGCCGGCGCTGCGATCAGGTCGACGCCCTCGGTGCCGGTGACGACCGCGGTCACCAGGTCCCCGACCCGCAACCCGGCAACGTCCCCGACCAGCGTCGTCGACCCGTCCACCTCGGGCGCCTGGTGCGCCGCCCGGCCCTCGACCCCATCGGCGTCGACCGCCTCCACGAGTACCTCGACGGTCGCCCCCACCCGCTCCTCGGCGCGCTGCGCGCACAGCTCCTCGGCCAGCGCGGACAGCCGCTCGTACCGGCGCCGGACCGTCTCCGCGCCGACCTTGTCGGGCAGGTCCGCGGCCTCGGTACCCTCCTCGTCGCTGTAGTCGAAGACCCCCACCGCGTCCAGCCGCGCGGCGGTCAGGAACCGTTCCAGCTCGGCGACGTCGGCCCCGGTCTCGCCGGGGAACCCGACGATCACGTTGCTCCGCGCCCCCGCCTCGGGGGCCAGCTCACGGACGGCCGCCAGCAGCTCCAGGAACCGCTCGGTGGAGCCGAACCGGCGCATCCGCCGCAGTACCGGCTCGGCGGCGTGCTGGAACGACAGGTCGAAGTACGGGGCGACGCCGGGGGTCGTGGCGATGGCCTCGATCAACCCGGGCCGGGTCTCGGCCGGCTGGAGGTACGAGACGCGGACCCGGACGATCCCGTCGAGCGCGGCCAGTTGCGGCAGCAGCTTCTCCAGCAGCCTCGGGTCGCCCAGGTCCTTGCCGTACGAGGTCGAGTTCTCGCTGACCAGCACCAGCTCCCGTACCCCGTCCCGGGCCAGCCACTCGGCCTCGGCGAGCACCTCGTCGGGCGTACGCGACACGAACGCCCCGCGGAAGCTCGGGATGGCGCAGAACGCGCACCGCCGGTCACACCCGCTGGCCAGCTTGAGCGAGGCGACCGGTCCCTTGGTCAGCCGCTGCCGCAGCACCTTGCGTAAATGCGCCGGGGTCGCCTCGTCGACGACCAGGTGCCCGGGCACCACCACGGCGGACGCCTTCCGGTCCACCGGCGCCAGCGGCAGCAGCGTACGCCGGTCCCGGGGCACGTGTGACTCGATCTTCTCACCGGCCACGAGAGCGGACAGCCGGGCCGAGATGTCGGGATAGTGGTCGAATCCGAGTACGGCGGCCGCTTCGGGCAGGCTGTCGGCCAGCTCCCGCCCGTACCGCTCGGCCATGCAGCCGGTCGCCACGACGGTGGCCCCGGTGTCCGCGGCCGCCAGCAGCGTCTCGATCGAGTCCTGTTTGGCCTTCTCCACGAACCCGCAGGTGTTGACCAGCACCACCTCGGCGTCGGAGCCGTCGGTGGTCACCTGCCAGCCGTCGGCCGCCAGCCGCGCGGCCAGCTCCTCGGAGTCGACCTCGTTACGGGCACAGCCCAGAGTCAGCAGGGCAACGCGGCGATTGGCGGGGTTGGACACTCCCCGAGGTTACCGGGCCGGTACGACACGGACCGCCTCGACCGACCCGAGTCTCAATCGCCGCCGCGCAGCCCGTCCAGTACCTCATCCAGCTCGTCGGGCTTGACCAGCACCTCGCGCGCCTTCGACCCCTCGCTCGGCCCGACGATGCCGCGCGTC
>VAXX01000216.1 GCA_005885115.1 Actinomycetota bacterium
TCGAGCCAGGCGGTCGTCCCGTCGTCGGTCAGGACGGCGTGCTGCTCGACGTGCCCGTGCGGGGACAGCACGAGCAGCTCGGTGCCGGTGCCGGCGGCGAGCCCCGTCAGGTGCTGGGTGGTCAGGTTGTGCAGCCAGTCCAGCCGGTCCGGGCCGGGTACCGCGAGCACGCCGCGGTGGGAGCGGTCCACGAGGCCGACCTCGTTGTCGAGCAGCCGCTGCTCGCGGACCGGATCGCCGTAGTGGGCCGCGACCGGGGCGTCCGGGCTGGCCGGATCGAGGTCGGCCACCCGGATCACTGGGTCGCTCCGGCACAGGCCGCACACAGTCCGAACAGCGCGACGTGGCCGACGTCGACCAGGAAGCCGCGACTGGACTCCAGGGCGCCGACGAGGCCGTCCAGGACCGACGGGGACACCTCGGCCACCCCGCCGCACGCCTTGCACACCAGGTGCACGTGCTGGTCCTCGCTGACCGCGTGGTACGTCGGCGCGCCGTGCGACAGGTGCGCGTGGGTCACCAGACCCAGCTCCTCCAGCAGCTCCAGCGTCCGGTACACGGTGGTGATGTTCACCCCGGCGGCGACCTGGGACACCTTCGCGTGTACCTGGTCCGGGGTGGCATGCCCGAGCTGGTGCACCGCGTCGAGGACGAGCTGGCGTTGGGCGGTCAGCCGCAGTCCCTTGGCGCGCAGCACCTCGGCGAGGGAGGCATCGGACACGCCATCGAGCGTACCCGTGGGGTAGCCTCGCGGCGTGCCTGACCGTGTCGTGGCCGTGCTCGGACGCGGCGTCGTGCCCGCCGATACCCCGGTCCTGCGCGCCGACGACGTCGGTGTGCTGCGGGGTGACGGGATCTTCGAGAGCGTACACATCCGGGCCGGCCGGCCCTGGCTATTCGACCCGCACCTGGCGCGGATGGCCCGCTCGGCGGCCCGGCTCGGGCTGGCCCTGCCACCGCGCGAGGCCCTGGTCGAGCTGGCCGGGCAGGCGCTGGCCGGGTGGGACCCCGGCGTCGAGGGCGCGCTGCGGCTGATCTGCACCCGCGGACCGGAAGCAAGCGGTACCCCCACGGTGTTCGCGGTGCTCACGCCGTTCGGATCGGGACAGCTCCGCGGCCGCCGGGAGGGGGTCGCGGTCCTGACCGCGTCGCTGGGCTACCCGGTCGCGGCGCGGCCGCCGGCGCCGTGGTTGCTCGGCGGGGCGAAGACGCTGTCGTACGCGGTGAACATGGCCTCGCTGCGCTGGGCCGAGGGGCACGGCGCCGACGACGTGCTGTGGACCTCCACCGACGGGTACGCCCTGGAGGCGCCCACCGCCACGCTGGTCTGGCTGGACCGGGGCACGCTGTGGACAGTGCCGCCCGAGCAGACCGGCATCCTCGCCGGTACCACCGCCCGGTGGCTGCTCGACCACGCCGGGGACCTCGGCTTCGCGGCCGGCGAGACGCTGGTACGTCCGGCCGAGCTCGCCACGGCACAGGGCGTCTGGCTGGTCTCCTCGATCCGGGGCCCCGCCGAGGTACGCAGCCTGGACGGCGCGGTACGCAAGCCGGCCGCCGAGACCGCGGCGTTGTGTGACCTGCTCGGCTTCGCCCGTTAGCCGGCGACCCGGTTCAGCTTCGCCGACAGGTGCGGTGACATCGGCTGGCCGACGGCCGCCATCTCGTGCGCGTACAGCAGCGCGCCGTCCACGATCCCGTACAGCCGCTGCGCCGCGTTGACCTCCTTGGCGGTCACCGTACGCACGACCGCGTCGGTCACCAGCTCCACCCGAAGGTCGACGACCCGACCCAGGTACAGTTCCATGATCCCGGCCGGGTTGGTCAGCAGCACCTCGATCTCGTCGCTGGGCTGCCCGTCCCGGGGTACCGCCCGCCAGAACCCGGTCTCCCGGAACGCCGGCCGGATCGGCGTACCGTCGTCGGTCAGCAGCCAGGCCCGGGACTCGTAGAACAGGAACGGGCGCCCGTCGTGGCTGAACCGGACCTCCTGGGCGTACCCGAACCCCTCGATCGTCGGGTACTCCCCGCCGCCCCGGCCCCGCCACACGCCGACGAACGGGAGCAGCCCGAGCAGCGCCGGGTGCAGCTCCGGCCCGTGCCGCAGATCGTGCGACTCCTCGTACGGATACTCCGGCGCCGGGGGCGCGTCAAGCCAGGGTGGGACTTCGATCGGATTTCCGGTCACCAGCGTCCTCTCGACACCCGTACCGCCAGATAGGCCAGGCCACCGGCGAGCGCGCCGAAGCCGGCGACCAGCAGGCTCACGAAGCCGATCTCGGTGACCACAAGAAGGATCCTATGCTGGGGCGCATGGCACGCACGCTGGTCGTCAAGGTAACCGCCGGTGCCGACGCCCCGGAGCGCTGCTCACAGGCCTTCACGGTGGCGGCGACCGCGGTCGCCTCGGGCGTGTCGGTGTCGCTGTGGCTGACCGGCGAGTCGGCCTGGTTCGCGCTGCCCGGCCGGGCGGCCCAGTTCGCGCTGCCGCACGCCGCGCCGCTGGAAGACCTGCTGGCGGCGGTGCTGGCCGCCGGCCGGGTCACGCTGTGCACCCAGTGCGCGGCCCGGCGCGGCATCGCGCCGGAGGACACCATCGCGGGGGTACGGGTCGCCGGCGCCGCCGCATTCGTCGAGGAGGCTCTCGCCGATGGTGCCCGGGCCCTCGTGTACTGACCCCGGCCAGGTGCGGATATCCGGACTCGATGACCGGATATCGCTAGCCGGCGGAAAGGACCGCTGGGCAGAATCGGTCCTGACGGTACCGGAGACGGGAGCGATGATGTCGCGCAAGGGCTGGCTGTTGTTCGCCACGATGGGGCTGATCTGGGGCATCCCGTACCTCCTGATCAAGGTGGCGGTCGGCGGCCTGCACCCGGCGACGCTGGTCTTCTTCCGCACCGCCCTGGCCGCCCTGCTGCTGCTCCCGCTCGCCGCCGCGCGCGGCCAACTGCGCCCGCTGCTGCGGCGCTGGCGGCCCCTGCTCGCCTTCGCGGCGATCGAGGTGGCTGTACCGTGGCTGCTGCTCAACACCGCCGAAACCCGCCTGTCCAGCTCGCTGTCCGGCCTGCTGATCGCCGCCGTACCGCTGGTCGGGGCGATCCTCGGCTGGGCGACGGGTGGGGAGCGGCTCGGGCCGGTACGGCTGGCCGGGCTGCTCGTCGGACTGGTCGGGGTGGCCGCACTGGTCGGCCTGGACCTGCACGTCGGTGACGTCTGGGCGGTGCTGGAGATCATCGGGGTGGCCATCGGGTACGCGGTCGGACCGTTCATCCTCGCCCGGTACCTGGCCGGCCAGCCCGGCCTCGGAGTCATCGCGTCCGGGCTGGGCGTGACGGCGTTGGCGTATCTGCCGTTCGCGCTGACCCACCTGCCGGCGCGCTTCCCGGCGGTGTCGGTCGCCGGGTCCGTACTGATCCTCGCCGTGGTGTGTACGGCCCTGGCGTTCCTGCTGTTCTTCGCGTTGATCGCCGAGGTCGGGCCGGTACGCGCGACGGTCATCACGTACATCAACCCCGCCGTCGCGGTGACCCTGGGCGTACTCCTGCTCCACGAACGGTTCACCTACGGCATCGCGATCGGCTTCGCCCTCGTGCTCACCGGCTCCGTGCTCGCCACCCGCCGGTCGCGCGAACCGGTGGCGGCCCCGCCCGAGCCGGTACCGGCGCCGAGCTAACCGCAGCTACCGCTGGTGAGGCTCCACGTCACCGTGTCGTGCACGACGTGCGCGGCCTGACCGTCGCGGTTCGCGTACACCTCGCCGGTGGCCACCACGGTGCCGGTCCCGGGCAGCACCGACAGGGGCCGGCTGGCCGGGCCGGTCACCTCGACCGTACGCAGCCCGCACGGCAACGCGTGGACGTACCAGGGACCGTTGACGCCCAACGGGTTCTGCGCCGCGGATGCCGTGGGATCCCCGGCCGGCTGGTGGCCCAGCGTCCGGCACCCGGTATCCGCCCGGACGCTCACCAGCCCGGCCGACAGCACCGAGCCGGTCACCGCGACGTAGTACCCGGCGTCGGCGGTCAGCGTGTGCACCGCGCCGCCCGGCGAGTGGTACGCCGCCGCGTGGTACCGGGCCGGCAGGCCGGCCGCGATCCGGTCCAGCAGAGCCGCCTCGGTCCCCGACGGGGTGTAGAGGGACACCACCCGCTGGTAGTCCGCGCCGCCCCGGGCCGGGGTGACCGAGCAGTCGGCCACCTTGGTGAAGCCGGACACCGCCGGTACGACCGACGGGCCCGCCGCCCGTACCACATCCTCGATCGCCTGCGTCGCGACCGGCTCCGCGCGGGCGACGGTGGTCTGCTCCCGCGCGGTCGGCCGCCCGTGCAGCGAGTACCAGATCCCGGTGCCCGCCAGCAGCAGCCCCCACGCGACGGTGATCGCGATCAGCGCCCGCCGGGCCCGTGGGCTGCGTGGCGCCGGTGCCGGCGGCGGCTCGTACGGCAGGTACGGGTTGGCCGGGGCCGGCGCGTCGGGGGTGCTCACGCCGTCCATCGTGACAGCGGGGCCCCCACCCGGCTGGGTGGGGGCCCGACATGACCATTAGGCGGCGACGCTGACCGCGACCTCGTTGAGGCCCCGGGACGCCGACACCGTGGCGTCGCCGTTGCCGGAGCGGGACAGCGCCCGCAGCGTCCAGTTGCCCGGCGCCGCGAAGAACCGGAACTGTCCGGCCGCCGAGGTGACCACCTCGGCGGTGAACTCACCGGTGGCGTCCAGCAGCCGGACGTACGCCCCGGCCACCGGCGCGTCACCGGCGCGGACCACCCCGGTGATCACCGTTTCCTTCTCCAGGTCCACGCTCGCCGGGAGCGGGGCCGACTGCTCGGGTGCGCCGCACCCGGAAATGTCAGTAGTCATCTCTCACGCCTTACCCGGTTCGTCGCCGAGCGCGACCGGGACGCCGACCAGCGACCCGTACTCGGTCCAGGAACCGTCGTAGTTCTTGACATTGGCCTGCCCGAGGAGCTCGTGCAGGGCGAACCAGGTGTGCGAGGAGCGCTCGCCGATCCGGCAGTACGCGATGGTGTCCCTGCCATCCTCCAGC
>VAXX01000587.1:0-1666 GCA_005885115.1 Actinomycetota bacterium
CGGCGACGGCCTGGGGGGTACGCGCCGCCGGCGATCCGGACCGGCCCGTGCGTACCGTCGCGGTGTACGGCGGCTCGGGCGACGCGTTCCTGGCCGCGGCCGCCGGAGCTAGAGTCGATGCGTACGTGACCGCGGACCTGCGCCACCATCCGGTCAGCGAGTACCTCGCCGACGGCGGCCCGGCCCTGGTCGACGCCGCCCACTGGGCCACCGAACAGCCCTGGCTCGCCGACGTGGCGCTGGGGTTGACAGCGGACCTCGGGGTACGCACCGTGGTGTCCGAGCTGGACACCGACCCGTGGACCCTCCACACGCCGTCGCGCTCTCGCGCCGGTGGCCCGGCCGCCGGCCGGGACGAACCGAAGGAGACGCGACCGTGAAGGCCGATCAGGAAGCGCAGCGCCGCCTGCTCGATCTCCAGGCCATCGACACCACGCTCGCCCAGTTGGCGCACCGGCGGCGTACCCTGCCGGAGCTGGCCGAGCTGGAGCGGCTGGCCCGCGAGATCGCCGCCCTGGACGACGAGCGGGTACGCGCCCAGGTCGCCGTCGACGACCTCGACCGGGACATCGCCCGGGTGGACAAGGACGTGGAGCAGGTACGCGCCCGGGCCGCCAAGGACCAGACCCGGCTGGACTCGGGCAGCGGACCGGCCCGCGAGCTGGAGGCGTTGCAGCACGAGCTCGCCTCGCTGGCCCGGCGCCAGTCCGAGCTGGAGGACACCGAGCTGGAGCTGATGGAGCAGCGGGAGACGGCGGACACGGCGCTGCGCGCGGTCCTGGACCGGCTGTCCGCCGCGCGGGCCCGGCGGGAGGCCGTGGAGACCGCCCGGGACGAGACGCTGCGGCAGATCGCGCAGGAGGAGGAGTTCCGGGCGGCCGGTCGCAAGCCGTTGGTCGCCGACCTGCCGGCCGACCTCGTCGCGCTGTACGAACGGATCCGCGAGTCCTCCGGCGGGCTGGGCGCCGCGCTGCTGCGCGGCGGCCGGTGCGAGGGCTGCCGGCTGGAACTGTCCGGGGTGGACCGGGCCGCGGTCAAGGCGGCCGACCCGGACGAGGTGGTCCGCTGCGAGGAGTGCCGGCGGATCCTGGTACGGACGGCGGAGTCCGGGTTGTGAAGCACGTCGTGGTCGAGGCGGACGGGGGCGCCCGGGGCAATCCCGGGCCGGCCGGGTTCGGTGCGGTGGTACTCGATCCGCAGACCGGCGCGGTGCTCGCCGAGCGCTCCGGCTACCTCGGCACGGCGACCAACAACGTCGCCGAGTACTCCGGGCTGATCGCCGGGCTGTCCGCCGCGATCGAGTTCGGCGCCCGCGAGGTGGACGTACGGATGGACTCGAAGCTGGTCATCGAGCAGATGTCCGGCCGTTGGCAGATCAAGCATCCGGGGCTTCGGCCGCTGGCCGCGCAGGCGGCGAAACTGGTCCGCGAGTTCGACACGGTACGGTTCGGCTGGATCCCCCGGGAGCGCAACAAACTCGCCGACGCCTTGGCCAACAAGGCGATGGACGCCGGTGATGCCGGCCCAAAAGATGAGGCTCCCCGGCCATCCTGGGAGCACACCGCCACACCGATGCGGCTGATCCTGGTCCGGCACGGGGAGACCGAACTGACGGCGACCGGCCGGTACTCCGGTCGGGGAGACGTACCGCTGTCGGTACGCGGTA
>VAXX01000587.1:1713-2294 GCA_005885115.1 Actinomycetota bacterium
GGAGGCGGATCTGGTCGAGTGCGACTTCGGCCAATGGGAAGGACGGACCTTCGCCGAGGTACGCGAACGATGGCCGCTGGAGTTGGAGCGCTGGCTCGGTTCGGCGGCGTTCGCCCCGCCGGGCGGGGAGTCGTTCCGCACGGTCGCCGCCCGGGTACGCGGGCTGGTACCCCGGATCCGCTCGGGCTACCCCGGGCAGACCCTCGTCGTGGTGTCCCACGTGAGCCCGATCAAGTTGCTGCTGCGCGACGCGCTCGGGGCCGGGGACGCGTTCCTGCACCGGCTGCACCTCGACCCGGCCGGACTGTCCATTGTGGACAGTTGGCCGGACGGCGGGGTCGCCGTGCGTACCGTCAACGACACCGCCCACCTCGCGGGTTAGGTCTGGGCGAGCGTCGCCAGTTGGGGCAGGAGCCAGGGCGCGATCAGCCGCTGTACCCCGTCCGACGTGAAGTGCAGCCCGTCGCTGCGGACCCGTAGACCGTTGACCGTCCAGGTGAACGCCCCGCCCGGGCAGACCAGCTTGTTGAGATCGAGCACCGTCACCGCGTCCGGACGCCTGGCCGCCTCGATGTTCAGCA